>NZ_JBEGED010000005.1:0-225031 GCF_040202885.1 Xanthomonas sp. WHRI 1810A | reverse complement strand
AACAAACGAAGAGCCCGCATGAAAATGCGGGCTTTTTGCTGTCTAGCGTTTACCTTTTACGCAGCCGTCTTCGTCGAATGTCACCTGGCTGCTGCGGCCTTTCTTCTCGTTGTAGACGTACCGTACTTCTCCGTTCCTGCTGATGATCTTGTCCGGTTTGCCGAGCATGCTTTCCACGTCTCGCTTGGTCATGCCCGCTGGCGTCTGCAGGTTGATGATTGCGCGGCGTCGTTGATCGGCACTCAGGCGGCTGCCGCAGCCATCATCGTGCTGTCCGACCACCACCAGCTCTTTGGGCGCTATCGCCGGGGTGCGCGTGATGCGCGTCGCGCCTTCGGCCGGGGGTAGGTAGATGGCCGGTGTGCCCGGCGGTGCGTTGAACGCTTCCTGAGCCTGAACTGTCTGCCCCAGCGGGCAGCCGAGCGTGGTAAACGTGATTTTGCCGGCGCTGTCTTCACAGCGATGCACCGTGGTGGCGACCGCTTGAATGGGCAGCAGCAGTAGGGCGCTGATGAGCAAGTGGCGGGTAGATGGCATTTCTGCGTCCTCCGTGACGGGTCTCCCGGCAGACTAGCCAGCCGCTATTTCCAGTGCGAGCGTGTTTTCTTCTCGGGATGTGACGTCGTGGCAGTAACGACTCGGACGCTTGTGAAGATTGCGTTGCAAGCGGTTGTTCCGCGATGAATTTTTAACGTGCAGCGCCACCAAGCGGTGTATGATTGCGCGCGTCAGCCCCGCCGGGGCTTGTGGAAATCCTCCATGGACCTACCCAGTAGTTACTCTGAATTAAGTTGCACCAATCAAGAATCGACTGATTGATCTCTCGGCGTGCTCCACTGCTGGGAGTGGAGTTCGCCTATGACCGAAATAGAAGTAAAGAAAACGCAGGAAAGCCTTCAGGATCGCCTCGCGCAAGTCATCGATTTGCTGCAGCGTCAGCGTATCGTCGAGGACCTGACGCATCGCCAGGAAGGCCAGCACCAGGACCGGGTTGAAAAACTGGTTCACCGGCAGAATCTCGTCGAGCTGCAACGCAAGCTCGAAGATCTTCACTCTGCCGACGTCGCCTATATTCTTGAAGCGCTACCCCTCGAAGACCGTTTGACCGTCTGGCAGCTGGTCAAGGCTGAGCGCGACGGCGACATCCTTCTCGAAGTATCCGATTCCGTTCGTGAAACCCTGATCGCCGACATGGACGATCATGAGCTGCTGGCCGCCGCCAAGGAAATGGACGCGGACGAACTGGCGGACCTCGCGCCGGAATTGCCGCGTGACGTGGTTCATGAGCTGATGGAAGCTTTGGACAGCCAGCAACGCGAACGCGTGCGCTCGGCCTTGTCCTACAACGAAGACCAGGTCGGCGCCTTGATGGACTTCGAGATGGTGACGATCCGTGAGGATGTCAGTCTCGAGGTGGTACTGCGCTACTTGCGCCGTCTCAAGGAATTGCCGGGCCACACCGACAAATTGTTTGTCGTTGATTACGACGGCGTGCTCAAGGGCGTGCTGCCGATCAAGCGTCTGCTCGTGAATGATCCGGAAAAGCAGGTGGCCGATGTCATGGCCAACGACCCGGTCAGTTTTCATCCCGACGGCGATGCGTACGAAGCCGCCCAGGCTTTCGAGCGCTATGACCTTATTTCTTCGCCAGTCGTGGACAAGAACGGCAAGTTGATCGGTCGACTGACCATCGATGAAATGGTCGACCTGATTCGTGAAGAAAGTGAGACCGAAGTCCTGAACATGGCCGGTCTGCGCGAAGAGGAAGACATCTTCGCATCGGTCTGGCGCTCTTTGCGCAACCGTTGGGCCTGGCTGGCGGTCAACCTCGTCACCGCGTTCATTGCGTCGCGTGTGATCGGGCTGTTCGAGGGCTCGATCGAGAAACTCGTCGCGCTGGCCGCCTTGATGCCGATCGTGGCCGGGATCGGGGGCAACTCGGGAAACCAGACCATTACCATGATCGTACGCGCCATGGCGCTCGATCAGGTCAGCACCGGCAATACCTCGCGCCTGATGCGCAAGGAGCTGGTGGTGGGCTTGATCAACGGGCTGGTGTGGGGCGGGGTGATCGGCATCGTCGCCTACCTGCTTTACGGCAGTTGGTCGCTGGGGGTGGTGATGACCGCTGCGATGACGTTGAACCTGTTACTGGCCGCACTGATGGGTGTCTTGATTCCGATGACGTTAGCGCGTCTGGGACGTGACCCGGCCATGGGTGCGAGCGTGATGATCACGGCGATGACTGACAGTGGCGGGTTCTTCATCTTCCTGGGTCTGGCAACTATCTTCCTGCTTTGAATCCAACTACAACAAAACCGCCACCAGGCGGTTTTTGTTTTTCTAGGCTGTATTAAAACCTTCTTTCCACAGTATCTCGCGCACAAAAAAGCCAGCTAAGCGCTGGCATTTAAGTCTCTGGGGAACGACGAGTTATTCGTCTTCGTTAGCCAGGCTAGTGTCATGGGCAATGAGCGAAACCAAAGCATTCTGTTGGCGATGTGCGAGCTGACGGAAGCGTTGCAGCAGTTCGCGCTCGTGGAGGGAAAGCTCAGGGCTGTCCAAGCGCATGCTTAGCTCGTCGCCCAGTGCGCCTTCCTGAATAAGGCTTTGTTCGAGGCGGGCAATAATTTCCGAATTCATGCTGCGGTGGTGTTGTTTGGCGACATCCGCAATACGTTCGCGCATGCCTTCTGGAAGGCGGACAACGAACTTGTCTGCTGTGCGACTTGAATAATTGGCCTGTTTCATAGGGCTCATATAGATAACCGAATTAGTTCAAAGAGGGAGGCGGTTCTTGCATTGGCCGCGAGAGGTGATCCTGTGACTGTCATTTTGGCTAAATGTTCAACCTGCCAACAAATGGCCCGCCATGATGCACCAACATGACGGATCCTTGGCGTCAAATCTGTGACAAATATTGAACGAGATAAAGGCGTTTAGCCAGCACCAATTATCAGGAATGCGCTCCAGTTTGCAAAGTTCCTGCATACCACTGGTCGAAAGCTACCTACAAGAATGCGACTGCATCGCACCATGATGGCTATCTGTCTCCAGCGTAGGTGGGTACGGGGAAATAATCGAGCAAGCGTTTAAGAAAGAGACGAAGGGTCTTTAATGGGTGGCGGGGATTGAGCGAAGAAAGGCGTGTGGCGCGTGTCGGGAAGTGCGTTCAAAGCCTGGACAGTGCCAGACTCAGCGCAGAACTGGGTCGAACTTGAATCGTCTACCCAAGAACAGCGCGACGACAAATAAGCACGCAAAAACACCAGCGGCGGATTTAGCCACCAAATTCAGTGCGCCAGCCGGCGCTGGCAGCAGTTGATCCACAGCAAGGGCCATGATGGCGAGGACAAAAAACGACAGCGCTGTTTTGGACATGTTAAGTCTCTTCAAAGGGGGCGAAACGGCCTGATGCGTGCTTAGAACACCCAGCGTTGTGAACGGTCCACGCTGATTGCTTCGTTGACATCGTTGGCCAGCATCGCGTCAGACCGCTGTACCTGCAGGGTGGCGATGCGTGGACCCTGCTTGAGCAGATAATGAGGCTGAGCCTGTACTAAGACACTCTCGGTTTTATTTCCATCGTCGTGAAAATGGAAAGCGACCAATGTCACCAGCGCCACGGCGTTCAACAGGGAGAGTGTCATATTCATCTCAAGGTACCTTCGCTCTGGCTTGGTGTAATTTTTCTGAAGGAGATTTCTTACAGTGAATATTGCACGGCGCATGCCATTTTTCTTTTATAAAAAAACCTATATAAATCAATGGTTTAAATTTGATTATGGGTTGGCCCGCATTGCACATTGCAATGATGTCATTTTGAACTGTTGCAAATTGCACGATGAAGCGGGGAACTCTCGGCGTCGGGCGGTGTACTACAGCGTTGAGCGTCAATGACGACATGACAAAACAATGGCATGCCGGTACCATGCACGCCGTTCCGTTGGCGCCATCATGCGTGCCGACACCGTGTCCCAGTAGCTCAATTGGATAGAGCATCCCCCTCCTAAGGGGAAGGCTGGCAGTTCGAACCTGCCCTGGGACACCACTCATTCTGCACCGCCCCTCGACAGCATCAGGCAATCATCCCGAAGAATCGGACTATCGTCGCCACGTGACATTTTTCTAGTCTGAACGTGAACGGGCACTCAGCGTTTTTGCCCTCATCCCTCGGAATGGAGCGTCACCATGTCTGATATCTCAGGAAAAGTTGTCGTCATCACCGGTGCCAGCAGCGGCATTGGCGAAGCCACCGCGCGTCTGCTGGCGGAAAAGGGTGCCCATGTCGTGTTGGGCGCTCGTCGTACGGATCTTCTTGAAACGCTCTGCGCCGATCTCGTCGAACGCGGCGCCAGCGCTGTGTACAAGGCCGTGGACGTCACTGTGCGTGCCGACGTGCAGGCGCTGATCGACTATGCCAACGATCAACATGGGCGTGTGGACGTGATCATCAATAACGCGGGCGTCATGCCGCTCTCGAAACTGGAAGCGCTCAAGGTCTCGGAATGGGATCAGATGATCGACGTCAACATCCGCGGCGTGCTGCACGGTATTGCCGCCGGGTTGCCGCTGATGCAGCAGCAGAAATCCGGGCAGTTCATCAATATTGCGTCCATCGGCGCCTACGCCGTCAGCCCTACCGCCGCGGTGTACTGCGCGACCAAATACGCGGTGCGCGCCATTTCCGAAGGGCTGCGCCAGGAGGTCGGAGGGGCTATCCGCGTCACCCTGATCTCACCGGGCGTGACGGAGTCGGAGTTGGCCGACAGCATTTCCGACGAGGGTGGCCGCAATGAAATGCGTGAGTTTCGCAAGATCGCCATCCCGGCCACGGCGATTGCCCGGGCGATCGCGTATGCGGTCGAGCAGCCGGCAGACGTGGATGTCAGCGAGCTGATCGTTCGTCCCACCGCCAGCCCGTTCTGAGGCGGGTGTGTTTGCCGCGGTGCATTCGTGCCGCCGCGTCAGACGTTGTCCTGTTCTCATCTTTGCGTCGCTCCCGCCGATAAACGCTGTAAGCCGCACCTGCCAGGCAACATGCCGCCCGGGTGCAGGCATTTCTTTATTGCCCGGGACATGAATTTCGATGCTGGCATGGAACCAGAGAAGCTTTCTGATCGTTGATGATTTCTCCGATTTTCGCAGCGCTGTGAGGTCGATGCTGCGTGAGCTGGGCGTCAAGGAAGTCGATACGGCAGACTCCGGCGAGCAGGCGCTGCGCATGTGCTCGCAGAAGCGTTATGACTTTATCCTGAACGACTTCAACCTCGGCGACGGCAAGAAGAACGGCCAGCAAGTGCTGGAAGATCTGATGACCGACCGGCTCATCAGCCACGAAAGTGTGTTCGTGATGGTGACTGCGGAAAACAGTCAGGCCATGGTCATGAGTGCGTTGGAGTGGGAGCCCGATGCTTACCTGACCAAGCCGTTCAACCGCGCAGGGCTTGCCCAGCGGCTGGAAAAAATCGTCCAGCGCAAGCACGTGTTGAAACCGATCCTGCAAGCGCTTGATCGCAACAAGCCGGCCGAGGTGCTGGCCGCCTGTGCCCAACTTGTTCAGAACGAGCCGCGCATTGCGCCCATGTGCCTGCGTTACAAGGCCGACGCGCTGCGCGACCTGAAGCAGTACGACACGCTTGAGGCGCTGCTCAAGGCGCTGCTCGCCGATCGTCCCCAGCCGTGGGCGTACGCCGCGTTGGGCAAGTTGTTGTACCGCCAGCAACGTCATCCCGAGGCGATGGCCGTCTACCAGGCAGCGATCAAGGCGTTCCCGATGATGCCGGTGTTGTTTGACGGTCTGGCCGATGTGCTGGTGGCCAGCGGCGACGCCAAGGGCGCGCAAGGGGCGCTTGAAGAGGCGGTGAAATTATCGCCGTACGCGGTTCGCCGCCAGCGCCTGCTGGGCAAGCTGGCATTGGCCAACGAGGACTTCGACAGTGCCTCCAAGGCCTATCGGCAGGCGGTGGCGCAGGGGCAGTTTTCGCGCTTCAAGGACCCGGAAAGCAATCTTGGCCTGGCGCAGTCGCTCATCAGCAAAGGCGGCGAACGCGGGCTGGATGCCCGGTCGCGGATCGAGATCAATCAGACGCTGACCCAAGTCGCCAAGGACCATGCGCAGGACAACGGCCTGCAGGTGCGCGCGCGCTTGATGAAAGCCACCAGTGTGAAAGCCTCCGACCCGGAACTGGCGGCGTCGCTGATCGAACAGGCCGTGGCACGACTCGACGACACCGAGCAGTTTCTGAGCGCCGATGCAGCGCTGGCGGTCGCGTCGCAGCTCACGCAGCTGGGCCGTGAGGATGCCAGTGCAGGCGTTCTGACGAACTGTGCGCAGCGGTATGGCGACGATCCTGCCGTGATGGACCGCATCGCGTTGCAGACCGACGATCCGCACATCCTCAACATCGGCCAGGCGGCCATCGACCTGAACGCCCAAGGTATCCGCCGCTACCGGGCAGGGCATCTCGGCGAAGCGCAGGACCTGTTCCGCCGCGCCCTCGCGTTGCAGCCCAAGAACATCAGCATCGCGTTGAACATGGCGCAGTCGCTGTTGCACATCGGCGTGCAGAATCTCGACGCGGCGGCGTTGCTCGAATGTCAGGCCAGCCTGAAAGAGGTCGGCCAGATGCCTGACACCGACGCGCGCTACTCGCGTTATCAAAAACTGCGGAGCAAGGCGTTCGGCGTATGAAGGAGCAGGGCCCGGGGCTGGATTTTTCGATGGTGATTGCCTCCACCGTCCACGACATGAAGAACGCCCTGGCCAGCCTGATCCATGCCCACGGCCAGTTGCAGGCGCAATTGCCGCAGAACCTGCGCAGAACGCCGGAACAAGGTGTGATCGAGTATGAGTTCGCGCACCTGAACGGCATGCTGGTGCAACTGCTCGGGCTCTACAAACTGGGCGTCAACCAGCTGCCGCTGCGGCCCGATTATCATGAGCTGGATGATTTCCTTGAGGCGCAGTTGGCGCTGCACGAGGAAGTGCTGAACAGTCGCGGCATCACGGCGCGCTATCAGGTGGATGAGCTGGAGTCGCCCGGTTTCTTCGACCGCGACCTGATTGGCTCGGTGGTGTCGAACGTGGTGGTCAATGCGGTGCGTTATGCGCGTCAGCACATCGTGATCGGGGCAGCGCACGTGGGCGGGCAACTGGTGATCAGCGTCAACGACGACGGGCCAGGTTTCCCCGCGCAGATGATCGAGCAACAGACCGAGAGTGAACTGGGCCTCAATCAACGCACGGGCAGCACGGGCCTTGGCTTGTATTTCGCGGCGCAGATTGCCGATCAGCATCAACGTCAGGGCGTGCGTGGCCATATCGAAATCGCCAACGGCGGTGAGCTGGGCGGCGGCCTGTTCAGCCTTTTCCTGCCGTAGCGCTTTATCCAGAGCGGGTGTACGTGTTCGCGCAAGGTCATGAGCAGGTGCACTCAGCAGCATTATTGACGAAGTGGTCAGGACCGCTTCGCCGCGCTTGAAATTCCGGACGCCTGACGTTTAGTGTGTTCGCCTGGCCAATGAACGGCCTGCCACCGAAAAGGATTTGATTCATGAGCAGCGATGGCCACAGTTCACTCGCGCAGCGATTGATGGGCATTGATGAAGTGGAATGCGTGACCCCCGACCTCAATGGTGTACCGCGGGGCAAGGTCATGACGGCTGAGGGGTTCCTCGAAGGTCGTCGGCTGCAGTTGGCGCGGGGTGTGCTGCTGCAATGCATCATGGGCGGATACCCGCCGGCCCGGTTCTATGGCAGCGACGATGGCGATCTGGCGCTGGTGGCCGATCCCGGTCAGATCCACCGCTTGCCATGGAGCGAAGAACCCCGCGCGTTGGCGATCTGCGATGCCGATGAACTGGACGGCGGCCCTTCGCCCCTGTCGACACGCGGCCAGCTCAAGAAGGTCATTGCGGGCTATGCCGCACTGGGTCTGGCGCCGGTGGTGGCGACCGAAATCGAGTTCTTTGTGTTTGCGCCCAATCCCGATCCGACCCAGCCGTTCAAGCCGCCGGTGGGCCTGGACGGTCGCCGCGAGGAGGGCCACAGCGCCTTCAGTGTCAGTTCCAACAGTGGCTTGCGGCCGTTCTTCAGTGAAGTCTATAAATGCATGGCCGCGCTGGGGATGCCCCGCGATACCGTGATGCACGAAATGGGCGTCAGCCAGTTCGAAATCAATCTGCTGCACGGCGATCCGTTACTGCTGGCCGACCAGACCTTTCTGTTCAAGCACCTGCTCAAGGAAGTGGCGCTCAAGCATGGCCTGACGGTGGTCTGTATGGCCAAGCCGCTGGCGCACACACCGGGCAGCTCGATGCACATTCATCAGAGTGTGGTGGACGCGACCACCGGGCAAAACGTATTCAGCGACGATCACGGCGAGCCCACCCCGGTGTTCCGTCATTTCATCGGCGGCCAGCAGGCGGCAATGGCTGACTTCACGGCCTTGTTCGCGCCCAACGTCAATTCCTACCAGCGCCTGTGTCACCCGTTCGCCTCCCCCAATAACGCCTGCTGGTCCCATGACAACCGCGCGGCCGGTCTGCGGATTCCGGCCAGCGCGCCGGTGGCCAGACGGGTGGAGAACCGTCTGCCAGGTGCTGACGCCAATCCATACCTGGCTATCGCAGCGAGTCTGGCTGCCGGGCTGCATGGCATCGAGCACGCGATGGAACCGTGCGAACCGATCCAGGGTGAATTCGTGGTGCCGGACCATTTGTCGTTGCCATGTACCTTGCATGCCGCTCTTGAACGTCTGAAACGCAGTCAGTTGGCCAAGGAACTGTTCGGTTCCGAGTTCATCGAAGGCTACGTTGCATCCAAGACCCTGGAACTGACCAGTTTCCTTGATGAAATCACACCCTGGGAACGCCGCGTTCTGGCGGCTCAGGCTTAAGAACCGTTGTTCGTCCTCTCCTGATGAGAGGGCGATTTTGGAACATTGATGCGCCAAATCTGGAAGTCCTTTCGAGCGCTGTATTTTGCCTCGCTGATGATGTTGATCGGCTCGGGTCTGTTGAGTACCTACCTTGCCTTGCGTCTGGCCGCCGATCAGGTCGATGGCCTGTGGGTCGGTGCGCTGATGGCTGCCAACTATGTGGGGCTGGCCCTGGGTGGCAAGATCGGTCACCGGTTGATCGGCCGCGTCGGGCATATCCGCGCCTACGCCACCTGCGCCGGTATTGTCGGGGCCGCGGTGCTTGGGCATGGCTTGATCAACTACCTGCCGGCGTGGATCTTCCTGCGGATGATTGTCGGCCTGGGCATGATGTGCCAGTACATGGTGATCGAGAGCTGGCTCAATGAGCAGGCCTCGCCCAAGCAGCGCGGCATGGTGTTCAGCGCTTACATGATCGCGTCCTATCTGGGGCTGGTGCTGGGGCAGTTGATCCTGGTGATTCATCCCCAACTCGGCCTGGAACTGCTGATGCTGGTGGCGCTGTGTTTTGCACTGTGCCTGGTCCCGGTCGCCATGACCCGCAGCATTCACCCCGCGCCCATGCACCCGGCGCCGCTTGAGCCGTTGTTCTTCATGCGCCGGGTACCGCAGTCGCTGACCACGGTGTTCAGCGCGGGCATGATCATCGGTTCGTTCTACGGCCTGGCGCCGCTGTATGCCGCGCAGCAGGGCCTGACCACCGAGCACATCGGTGTGTTCATGGGTTGCTGCATCGGTGCGGGGCTGTTGGTGCAATGGCCGCTGGGCTGGCTGTCGGATCGCTACGACCGGGCCTGGTTGATTCGTGGCGTGGCCGGGCTGCTGGTATTGGCCTCGTTGCCACTGGCGATCTTCCCCGATGTGCCGATCGAGGTGCTGTTTGCGGTGGGTTTCGCGGCGTCGTTGCTGCAGTTTTCGCTGTACCCGCTGGCGGTCGCGTTTTCCAACGACCACGTCGAAGGCGAACGTCGCGTGTCGCTGACGGCCATGCTGTTGATGACCTACGGCGTCGGCGCAAGTATCGGCCCGTTGGCGTCAGGCGTGCTGATGAAGATGTTCGGCAGCAACATGCTGTACGCCTTCGTCTGCTTCACGGCGCTGATCCTGACTCTGCGGATCCGTCCGAAAGCGGTCACCAATCTGCACCAGGTCGAAGATGCACCGCTGCACCACATCGCCATGCCGGACAGCATGTCCAGCTCGCCGCTGGTGGTGGCTCTCGACCCGCGTGTGGATGAGCAGGTGGTTCAGGAACAGATGCAGGACACTGTCGAGCCGGAGCCGGAGCCTGAGCCGGAAGTGGAGGGTTCGGAGTACGTGCCGGAGCCACCGCTCAGCGATGACTACATGGCGCCGGCCACCTCGGAAGAGGCCACGACCGAACCGCAACCGGCACGCCCGAACCCCGCGCTCGATGCGTCGCACGATGTGGGGATTGATCGACCGATGTAAGCGGGGGCCGAGCTGCCGCTTTGCGGCAGATCGCAGGCAAGCCAGCTCCCACGCCTTCGGCAGAAGCGGAATTCATTCAGTGTGGTTTTCGGTTCTGGCCGAAGGCCGTGGGAGCGCAACTTGCTCGCGAGGGCTGGCTGCCAGCCCTCGCGGTCGAGATCAGAAGAAGTCGTCGTCTTTGTCGAAGCGGCGGGCTTCGCGCTGGAGCTGGTAGACGAAGCGTTCGACCTGACGCTGCACCAGTCCACTCATGTTGTGGAAGCGCACGCCGGCAAACGTGGTGTTGATCCGCTCTTCGAAGTGCAGATGGCGCAGCTCGACCGGCGCGGTCAAGGCGCCGAAGGGCAGGTCGGCACCGAAGCGTTCGTAGACTTGCCCCAGTTGCAGGCGCTCGGTCACATCGCCCTCGAAGCGCAACTTGCAACCGGTGGCGGAGATGTCCAGCAACTTGCCCTTGAGGGCAGTCCGCAGCCGGTCTCCTGCCAGATCGACGTTGACCAGCGACGCCAGCTTCAAGGCTGCACGAAAGGCACTGCGGCGTTGGTGATAGACGATTTCTTCAGGCAGGGGGCCGCGATAGCCACGCGGTTCGTCAATGACCGTCAGTTGCGCCTTGCATTCCCAGGCGATACGCACACCATCATGGAAACATTCGACCTTGAACGGTTCGCCAGCGGCCAGAAAACGCTCGGCGTCGCTGGGGATCATCTCATCGAACGTCACCTGTTGGCCGTCTCGATCGATGTCAGTGATATAGCTCTGGAAACGCTGGGTGCGCTCGTGAAAGGTGATGATCAGCGGATCATGGCTTTCCAGCAGAAGGCGCAGGCTGGCAGCGACTTCCAGCGGCGTTGTAAGCACCTTCGGGGGCTGCGGAACATCTTCCGCGCTTGAGGCATTCACGGGTAATCATCTCCAGGCAAAATACGACAGCGTAAGGCTTGCAGCATTTTGCCAGCATGTTTCACGCCTTGATACAGGAAGTTACACCTGGCTGAGCGGGCGTGGCCGTGCTTTCCCGGACGTCGATCCGCGGCTGTCATACAGCGTGGGGGTGTCGCCGCCATTGAGGATGGCCAGCTGATGACCGGTCTTGATCTGTTGCATCTGGATCAGCAGACCGTTTTCTTCGTTGATCGCTTTGCACTCATTCATCAACGCGTTCAATTCATCGCCCGCCGTGAGCAGCTCGGCGCCGACCGACGAGTGTTTGGCCACTTCTTCCAACCCATTGCGATTGGTGGGCAGGCCCAGACTGGCCAACAATTTGCTGCGGGCTCGACCGTGCTGGTCCAGAACGATCACCAGCGCCTGCTTCTGCGCCAGGATGTGTTCCATTTCGAGCATATCGCGACCATGCAAAGCGATGGACTCGGCCCTGAGCAGCTCGGCCAGGTGCCGGGTCGGTGCGATATCGTCGTTGATCAGTTGCAGCAAAGTAGTGTCTTGCATCGCATGCTCTGGGATTAAGCGTCCAGAAGCCCCGGCGCGGGCTTAGCGCTGGGCTTCGAAATTGAGAAGTTTGCTGGCAACGCGGTTGCTGTCGACCTTGTAGCTGCCATCTGCAATTGCCGCTTTCAGTTCAGCCACACGGGCGGAATTGACGGCAGGCTGATCGCGCAGCGAATCAGTGATCTTCTGCAACTGTTGAGCTTCACTGCTCAGATGTACTGCCTCACCACTGCTCACACTGGCGGAACTGCTCACCGGCGTTACCGCTTCGGTTTTGCTGGTTTCCTTGGTGGCCGCCGTACGAGTTGTACTGGCGACGGCAGTGGAGCTGTTCAAACGATTGAAGTCGATGACCATGATTGAAAACCTCTGGGTTCTTGGACGCTTGCTTTGCTTTCGGCCCGACTCGGAATAACTTTAGGGCCCATGCGAAACAGTCTCGAATGGACTTCGCACAGGACGCACAGGTCATCAGTCTAGAAAAAGCGCAGGCACAGCGCCAGAGGTCATCGCTTTACATGGGCACCTCCACTTGGCCGGGAGCGGTCACATTGGCCTTGATCACGCGTTGGGAATTCAGGTTTTTCACCCGTATTTGCTCGTTGAAACCGCCATCGGAGAGGGCTTCGCCGGGCATGCGCACGCTCATTGAACCGCTGCGGGCGATGATCACCACCTGATCGCCTTTCTTGACCAATTCCGGTTGTTGGAGGTGTACCGGGGTCAGAATCTGATCGATGACCGTTGGTCGGACAACTTTCTGCCCGACCGCCTGATCGAGGGAATCCAGGAAACCTTGCCCCAGCAGGCCGACATCCCGTTCACGCAGCGCCACGTCGCCGTCGGACACGATCGCATCGCGCTTCATGGGGCGAACCACGGTCACGACGTTGCGAAACAGATGTACCTGCGCCGGTACAAACACGGTCCACGGGGAGCCGCCTTCACAGCGTACGCGCACGGTCACGCGGCCAAGAGGCTGCGCCGGGCTCTCTAGAGATGCCGTCAATTCCTTGTCACAAAACGGCATGCGCAGACGCGGATCCAGCTGTTTGACTTCAATCTCATAGCGGCCGACCGTCTGGCTGGTTGCCAGATAGTCTTCAACCGTGAATTCAAGAAAGCCCTGGGTCACGCCGATAAGTTGTTCAGGCAACGTCACGTTGTCTGCGCGACTGATGCTTGCAACAGCCAACAGGCACAAAGCAGCCATCGCGCAGAGTAATCTGCGGGTCAGGGATGTCAGGCGTCGAAATACTGTCGTTTGTGTCTTCATGACAAGGTAAATAGCAAGGCCCGTGCCGCTTGCCGACAGGTGATGGGTAATTGGTCGTTTTGGGAGGGGTTGGGCATGGCTGGTGTTATGGATTCAGTGAACCAGCGCACTCAACTGGTAGGGCAGAACCGCCTTGAACTGTTGTTATTCCGTCTGGAAGGCAAGCAGTTGTATGGGATCAACGTGTTCAAGGTAAAAGAGGTGCTTCAGTGCCCAAAACTTACCCATCTGCCCAGGTCCAGTCCGATTGTGCGCGGTATTGCCAATATTCGTGGTGGGACCATTCCCATCCTCGATCTGGCAATGGCAACAGGGGCGCCGGCGTTAGCCAGCACGGATAACGCGTTCGTGATCATCACGGAGTACAACACCAAGATTCAGGGTTTTCTGGTGCATTCGGTCGAACGCATCGTGAACATGAACTGGGAAGACATCCATCCGCCACCCCGGGGAACGGGTCGCGATCACTACCTCACGGCAGTGACCCGGCTTGACGACCAGTTGGTGGAAATCATCGACGTCGAGAAAATCCTCGCCGAGGTTGCGCCGGTTTCCGAGAATATTTCGGTGGGTGTGGTCGATGCGGAAACCCAGCACAAGGCGCTGTCGCTCAAAGTGCTGACCGTTGATGATTCTTCAGTGGCACGTAAACAGGTAACCCGTTGTCTACAAACCGTCGGCGTGGAAGTCACGGCGCTCAATGACGGTCGTCAGGCCCTTGAGTTCCTGCGCAAGCTGGTCGACGAGGGCAAAAAGCCTGAAGAAGAATTTCTGATGATGATTTCCGACATTGAAATGCCGGAAATGGACGGCTATACCCTGACTGCAGAGATCCGAAGTGATCCGCGCATGCAAAAGCTGCACATCGTGCTGCATACCTCGTTGTCCGGTGTATTCAACCAGGCGATGGTGAAGAAAGTGGGCGCCGACGATTTCCTGGCCAAATTCCGGCCCGACGATCTGGCAGCCCGGGTGGTCGATCGCATCAAGGCAGCAGACCTAAGCTAGACAAACCGGAGCGTCGTTCCTGGTTGTTCACGAAATTTGAGAGGCGGCATGTCTACAGGTAATTTGGATTTTGAACAGTTCCGGGTCTTCCTGGAAAAAGCCTGTGGCATTTTGCTGGGTGAGAATAAGCAGTATCTGGTTTCCAGCCGCCTCAACAAGCTGATGGAGCAGCAGGGCTTCAAGTCGTTGGGAGAGTTGATTCAGCGTATCCAGTCCCAGCCGCGCAGCGGGTTGCGCGAGCAGGTGGTGGATGCCATGACGACCAACGAAACCTTGTGGTTTCGGGATACCTACCCCTTCGAAGTGCTGAAGAACAAAGTGCTCCCCGAGCAGCTCAAGGCCAGCCCGGGCCTGCGTCCGCGGATCTGGTCGGCGGCGTGTTCGTCGGGGCAGGAACCGTTTTCGCTGTCGATGTCGTTCGATGAGTTCGAGCGCAGCAATCCCGGTCAGTTGAAGGGCGGGGCGCAGATCGTGGCGACGGATTTGTCTGGCGCCATGCTCAATACCTGCAAGACGGGTGAGTACGACAGCCTGGCGATCGGGCGCGGTTTGTCGCCGGATCGGCTGCAGCGTTATTTCGATCAGAAGACGCCGGGTCGCTGGACGATCAAGACGCCGATCAAGAACCGTGTGGAGTTCCGCTCGTTCAATCTGTTGGACAGTTACGCGGCGCTGGGCAAGTTCGATATCGTGTTTTGCCGGAACGTGTTGATCTACTTCTCGGCGGAGGTGAAGAAGGACATTTTGCTGCGTATTCACGGTACGTTGAAGCCGGGCGGCTATTTGTTCCTGGGGGCGTCCGAGGCGCTGAACGGGTTGCCGGATCACTATCAGATGGTGCAATGCAGTCCGGGGATTATTTACCAGGCCAAGTGAGACCGGGTAAGTGATGGATTGAAAGAAACCCTGCTTTGGCGGGGTTTTTTTATGGGTAACCACGGTTCCGTGTAGGAGCATTCGGAGGTTGCGACGGGCGCGATGCGGTCTAGCTGACACGCCTTGGGCCTCGGGTGGTGTGAATATCCGTTATTTGTATGTGCTGTTGTTATGGTTCCGCCCTTACGGCGGGTCACTTTTGTAAAAGCGACAAAAGTAACCAAAAACGCTTTGCTCCTGGTTTGGCCCGACTTCGTCGGGTTCCCTCACTCCGGCGACGCTCCGTGGGCACGCCGCCAACGGCCATCCATGGCCTGGGGCGGCTAGCGCGGCATCCATGCCGCGCTGCCCACTCCGCGCCGCCTGCGTTCGGCCTGCACCCAAGTCGCGATGTGTGGCGTTTGGACTGGCGTGGAAAAAGATCAAAAGCGAAGCGCCCGTTGCGCTTGCTGATCGTTCCAACGCTCCGCGTGGGAATACTGCCCTGGACGCTCTGCGTCCAATGACGCGGAGCGTCATGCTTTTTCTTCTGGCGTGCAGAGATGGTGTGAGCACCACAAATTGCGACTTTGGGAGGCCGAGCGCAGGCATTGCGTAGGGGACAGCGCGGCATGGATGCCGCGCTAGCCGCCCCAGGCCATGGATGGCCGTTGGCGGCGCGTCCCCGGAGCAGTGCCGGAGCGAGGGAACCCCGACGAAGGAGGGGCCGGACACGGGAGCAGGGCCTTTTTGGTTACTTTTTTCTGGGCCGGCAATCCGGGCTCTTGAAAAAAGTGACCCCTTGTAAGAGCGGAACCGATATCAGTCACGCCCCCAATAATGGATATACACACAAACCAACCCTGTCAGACACACTATAGGGGAACGTAGGCAATGCCCAACCCCCCGCAAGCGGCAAAAAAACGGCACGGCCATTGCCGCTTTCCGCCCTGACAGCGGAAATCCCTTGCCGCTTTTCTGGCATGACCGCACCGCACCTGCCCTGCAACCCGCGTAAAACCTGCGTTCCGCGAAGTGGCACGGGGCTTGCTATGACCTAATCATGAAAATCTGGTCAACCGGCAAAGGTTTCCCGACATGAGCATCAGTTTTGAAAACGCCCTGGGCATCCACGAGAAAGCGCTGAACTTCCGCGCCCAACGTGCAGAAGTGCTGGCCAACAACATCACCAACGCTGACACGCCGAACTACAAGGCGCGTGACCTGGATTTCTCCAAGGTCCTGGCCGCGCAGAGCGAAAAGTCCACCAACGGCACCTTCGCGTTGAACATGACCAACAGCCATCACATTGAAGCTGAAGGCTTGAGCGACGACCAGGGCTCGTTGATGTACCGCACGCCGACGCAGCCTTCGCTGGACCAGAACACCGTCGATGCGCAGGTCGAGAACGCCAATTACGCCGAGAACGCCATTGGGTTCCAGGCGAGCTTCACCTTGCTCAACAGTAAGTTCAAAGGGCTGGTTGCAGCCCTTCGCGGAGAATAAGCCATGTCGCTATCCAGTGTGTTCAACATCGCCGGGAGTGGCATGAGTGCCCAGAACACTCGCCTGAACACCGTCGCCAGTAACATCGCCAACGCCGAAACGGTCTCGTCCAGCATGGACGCGACCTACCGCGCACGGCACCCGGTCTTTGCCACCGTGTTTCAAGGGCAGGACGGCAGCAGCAGCGGCTCGTTGTTCGAAGACCAGGGCGCGGCCGGTTCCGGCGTGCAGGTGTCCGGCATCGTCGAGGACGCCTCCAACCTGGAAGCGCGCTACGAGCCTAACCATCCGGCAGCGGACAAGAACGGTTACGTGTACTACCCCAACGTCAACGTGGTGAACGAGATGGCGGACATGATCTCGGCCAGTCGTTCGTTCCAGACCAACGCGGAAATCATGAACACCGCCAAGACAATGATGCAGAAGGTCCTGACCCTGGGTCAGTGATAAGGAACGCCAGCCATGACAACAGTTGATAACAGTACCGGCGCCAGCGCCTACCTCAAATCGCTACAGACCGCCGGTTCTACGACGGCCGGTGATTCGGCCACGGGCGCAAGCAGCCTGGGTAAGGATTCGTTCCTGCAGTTGCTGGTCACCCAGATGCAGAACCAGAACCCGCTCGACCCCCAGGACAACAGTGAATTCGTTGCGCAGCTGGCCCAGTTCAGCAGCCTTGAAACCATGCAGAACCTGAGCACCTCGGTCGACTCGATCAGTGGCATGTATCAGTCGTCCCAGGCCTTGCAGGCGTCGTCGCTGGTGGGCAGTTCGGTGATCGTCGACGTGGGTTCGACCACCGTCGACACCACCGCTGGCCTGACCGGCACGGTCATTGTGCCGGGTGCCGCCACCATGAGTTCGGTCAAGGTGTACGACGCCAGCGGCAACATCGTGCGCACCATCGACATGGGCGAACAGACGGGGGCCAGCAACGCCAAGTTCTCGTGGGACGGCAAGGACGAGACCGGCAACGTGTTGCCGACCGGCACGTACAGCTTCAAGGCGGACGCGACCATCGATGGCACCAGCACATCGCTGGCCACGTACCTGCCAGCCACTGTCAGCAGCGTCACCATGGGCACGGCCACTTCTGCCATGACTCTCAACCTGGCCAATGGCGCGACTATCGCCATGGACAAAGTTAAACAAATCGGAATATAGAGCCGACTCGACGGCGCAGGAGTTTGAAACATGTCTTTCAATATCGGCCTTACAGGGCTCTATGCAGCGAACAAAAGTCTCGACGTCACCGGCAACAACATTGCCAACGTCGCGACCGTCGGTTTCAAATCTTCCCGTGCGGAGTTTGCAGACCAATATTCGCAATCGATTCGTGGCACGTCCGGCAGCACTAACGTCGGCAGCGGCGTGACCACTGCGGCAGTGACCCAGCAATTTACCCAAGGCTCTTTGAGCACCGGTACCGGTCGTGACCTGGACCTGGCGATCAATGGCGGCGGTTTCTTCACGATGAGCAACAACGGCGAGAAGTTATATACCCGCGCCGGTGCTTTTCACACGGACACCGAAGGCAACGTCATCGACAACGCCGGCAATAACTTGCAGGGTTACAGCCTCGATGCCAGCGGCAATCTTGCTACTGGCGTGCTGACCAACCTGCGTGTCGATACCGCCAACATGCCGGCCAAAGCCACGACCACGGTGACGATCGCCTCGAACCTGGATTCCACGTCGCCGGTCATTACCAGCACGTTCAATCCGGACGACGTCACCACTTACACCTCGCCACTGCACACGCCGATCTACGACAGCCAGGGCAATCAGCACACCCTGGATCAGTATTTCTCGAAGACGGGCACCAACACCTGGACCATGTACACGCTGGTCGATGGCCGCAGCATTTCCAACCCGGGTACCACCCCGGTCGTGCCGGACCAGACCACGGTCAGCTTTGACTCGTACGGCAAGCTGGTGACCACCCCTGCGCCAACGTCGACGGCCAACGTCGCGGTCAACGCCGACGGTACGTTCCAGCTCAACAACTGGGTGCCTGCCACGAAGACCACCACCGGCACTACCACCACCTGGACCGCCAATGGCGCCGTCGGTAACCCTGCCGGCATGAAGCTGGACATGTTGGCCACCACCCAGAACAACTCGGCATCGGGCGCCTTGAGCAAGAGCCAGGACGGTAACGCGGTCGGGCAGATGAGCGCGATGAGCGTTGATTCCTCGGGACGTATGTTCGCCACCTACACCAACGGCTCGTCGCGCACGATCGGTCAGGTCGCGCTCACCAACTTCGCCAACGTGCAGGGCCTGTCGCCTGCCGGTGGTACGGCCTGGCGTGAAACCTACGCCTCGGGTATCCCGGTCACCGGCGCGCCGGAAACCGGTACGCTGGGCAACATTACCGGTTCGGCACTGGAAGAATCCAACGTCGACCTGACCGGTGAGCTGGTCAACCTGATCAAGGCGCAGAGCAACTATCAGGCGAACGCGAAAACCATTTCCACGCAAAGCACCATCATGCAGACCATCATTCAGATGACCTGATAACACCGGCCTTATTGCGGTGTACAAAGCCCCTCTTCGGAGGGGCTTTTTTTTGCCTGTTATTTGAGGGTGTCGGCGCAGATATCCGGATGATATTCGGCCGGAAATATATAGAGACGTCCCACTCTATAACTAGAAAATTCCTACTTTCGATACTGCGAGAATCATTTTGCAACCCCTGATGCCGCGCTGTTTATGAGCAGCACGGGGGCGCGCCAATAAAAACGCGTATTCAAAGTGTCGTCGCCGACGGCGTGGGAGTGTTCATGTCTTTCAATATCGCAGTGTCCGGTTTAAAGGCTTCTCATAAACGGCTGGAAGTGGCAGGCAACAATATCGCCAACGTCGGGACCGCAGGGTTCAAGTCATCGCGTCCGGAGTTCTCGGCGGTGTATGCGTCAACTCATCTGGGGGGCGGCGCGGCGGCGGGCAGTGGGGTGCAGGTGGCCAATGTCTCGCAGAACTTCAGCGCCGGCAGCATTCTGGGCGGGCAGGGCAGGCAGCTGGACATGCGCATCCAGGGCAAGGGCTTTTTCGTGATGAGCGACGACGGCGCCCTGAGTTACAGCCGCGCAGGGGCCTTCGAAAAGGACGCCAACGATTTTGTCGTCGACAGCCACGGCAGCCGCTTGCAGGGCTATGGCGTGAATGCCAATGGCGAGATTGCCAGCGGGGTGCGCACGGACCTGAAGATCGACACCGCCAACATGGCGCCCAAGGCCACCAGCAAGATCGGCCAGACCATCAACCTCGATTCATCGGCCGCTTCCCTGGCGGCATTGCCGGTCTTCGATCCCAATGACCCGCGCACCTACACCCGCGTGCGCACGCAAACGATCCAGGATGCCGGCGTTCCGGCGGTCAAGGCAGTCACCGGCACGGACAGTCAGGGCAATGTGGTGATCATCACCCCCGCCAAGGCCGCCGTTCCCCCGCAAAACCATGAGCTCAAGCAGTATTTCGTCCGCACCGACGGCAATCAGTGGACGTCTCACGTGCTGATCGACGGCGTCAATCCACTGGACCCGGCGACCCGTTCACCGCTGCAGATGGCGCTGATCAAATCCCCGGGCGGCAACGTAGTGCTCAGCACGGTCAGCGCGGCCATCGACAAGGTGTCCGACACCGAGCTGGCGTTGCGCAACTGGGTGCCGGCGCACAACGTCAATGGCAACTGGACCGCCAGCGGCGCCGCCACTACCGGGCCGGTCAGCCTGCCGTTGACGGACGGCCCGGCGCCGATGCTCGATGACACCGATCCGCTGATGCCACGACCGGTGCCGCCGTTCGATCGCACGGACATCACCACCTACAACAAGACCTTCCCCAGCACCGTGTACGACAGCCTGGGCAATCGGCACAGCCTTGATCAGTACTTCGTCAAGGACGGCAGCAACAGCTGGAAGCTGCATGTGCTGGTGAATGGTCGTCATCCTGCCGACCCTTCACGCACCGACCCGCTCACGGCGAGTGTCGTGTTCGATTCCAATGGCGGCGTGCAGTCGCTGGTCGGTGGGCCAGGGTTTACGGCCAGCAACGGGAAGTTGACGATCGCAGGGTGGGTGCCGTCCAAGCAGGAGAACGCCCAGGCCGGCGGCCGCTGGGTGGGCAATGGCGCGGCAGGCAATGTCGACGGCATCACCCTTGACCTGAACAGACTGACCCAGCACAACGCCGAAACGGCGCGCGTCTCACCGCAGATCGATGGGCATGCGTCGGGTCATATCGTCGGTTTGCTGATCGACCCCAAGGGGATCATGAGCGCCAGTTTCGACAACGGCCTGCACCGCAAGATCGGCCAGGTGATGCTCGCCACCTTTGCCAACGAGCAAGGGCTGCAACCGACCAGCAACACGCGCTGGAAGGAAACCCACGATTCAGGTGTGGCCGAATACGATGCGGCCGGGACGGGCTCGCTGGGCAGCGTGATTTCCGGTTCGCTGGAAGGCTCGAACGTGCAACTGACCGATGAACTGGTGGAGCTGATCCAGGCGCAGACCTCCTACCAGGCCAACTCCAAAACCCTGTCCACCGAGGCAGAGATGATGCAAACCCTGATCCGCGCGACGTGACCGCCGAAGTCTCACGGCGAACGCATGCGCCTACAGGGTGGTAGCGGATCTCTTGACGCTCAGCGTCATTGGACGCGGAGCGTCCAGGGCTGCATTCCCACGCGGAGCGTGGGAACGATCAAGCGAGTGAGCGCGTGCCTTTTTTGAGATTAAAGAATGAAGACTGATCGCTCCCACGCTCCGCGTGGTAGCGCAATGGATAACGCTCTGCGTCAAGGCACGCGGGGCGTCGGGGGCTGCCCTCCCACGCGAAGCGCGGGAACGATCAAAAGGGCGGTTTACATCGAACAGTCGGACCTCACGTACGGCCCGGCGATCCGGGTCCAGCCGTGGCCGGGGGTGGTCTGGGTGCAGACGGTTCTGTCCTTGCCTTGCCAGATCCAGTAATGCGCAGGCGCTGCCCACGCTAATGCCGAACAGGCGCAGAAGAGCAGGGTGATGGCGAAGCGCAAAGGCATGTCGGTTTTCCGTTGACTAAAGGCTGTTGATCGAGAGTGCTGCAAGGATCGCTCCGCTTGCGCAGTTTTTTTGGCGGCCGCTCGGGGGAATGTCGGGCAAAACGGCGGTCTGCCGTCGCGGCGGGTTTTGTCGGGCGGATTTCGCGGCGGCCTCGGCCCGTAACCATTGGAAAATCAGCGCTTTGTATCACTTCTGAAAAACTGGTTCGATTATTGCTATGTCCTGCTTAGAACAGCTACAGGCGGCAAGCGTCTGTCGGAGGAGGAAGACTGTGGACAAGATGCTTTATGTCGCCATGAGCGGTGCATCCGAAAATGCCATCGCCCAAAAGGCCCACGCCAACAACCTGGCAAACGTCTCGACCAACGGGTTTCAGCGTGACCTCGAACAGGCTCGCTCGATGCCTGTGTACGGTGATGTCATGCCGTCCCGGGCGTACGCCATGAGCGAACGCCCCGGCACCGACTTCAGCGCCGGCGCGATGATTGACACCGGCCGCGACCTGGACGTTGCCGTCAAGGGCGATGGCTGGATGGCGGTGCAGACCGCCGACGGTGGCGAAGCCTACACCCGCACCTCCAGCATGAACATCGACGCGCTGGGCGTGTTGCGTGATGGCAATGGATTGCCGGTCATGGGCAATGCCGGGCCGATTGCCGTGCCGCCTCAGCAACAGATCGAGATCGGCGCCGATGGCACGATCAGCGTTCGCTCGCTGGGCGAGAGCCCGCAAGTCATGGCCCAGATCGACCGCATCAAGCTGGTCCGTCCGGACCTGGCCAACATGGAAAAAGGCCCTGACGGCCTGATGCACACCAAGGATGGCCGGCCTGCGCAGGTGGATGCCAACGTGCAGGTCGAGTCCGGTTTCCTGCAAGCGAGCAACGTGAACGCGGTAGCGGAGATGACCTCGGTGCTGGCGCTTTCTCGCCAATTCGAATTGCACATCAAGATGATGAAGACCGCTGAGCAGGATGACGAGTCGATGGCTCGCGTCTTGCAAATGGGCTAATGACTGACAGCTTGCGCCGATAATCAGGCGCTCGAGGAGATTTAAATGCTTCCGGCACTTTATGTAGCGAAAACCGGTTTGGCCGCTCAGGACATGAACCTGACCACCATTTCGAACAACCTGGCGAACGTCTCGACCACCGGTTTCAAAAGTGATCGCGCCGAATTCCAGGACCTGCTCTATCAGATCAAGCGTCAGCCAGGTGCTCAGTCCACTCAGGACAGCGAACTGCCATCCGGCCTGCAACTGGGTACCGGTGTGCGCATCGTCGGCACCCAGAAAAACTTCACCGCCGGCAGCCTGCAGACCACCAACCAGCCGCTGGACATGGCCGTCAACGGTCGTGGCTTTTTCCAGGTGCGTCAGCCCGACGGCACCCTGGCGTACACCCGTGACGGTACGTTCCACCTGGACAGCAATGGCCAGATCGTGACCGCCAACGGATACGCGCTGGAGCCGGCCATCGTCGTTCCACAGGATTCCCAGACCTTCACCGTGGGCGAAGACGGCACCGTGTCGATTACTACCTCGACCAACACCGCCACGCCACAAGTGATCGGCAACCTGCAGACCGCTGACTTCATCAACCCGGCCGGCCTGCAATCCCAGGGCGGCAACCTGTACCTGGAAACCGCTTCCAGCGGTGCACCGCAAGTCGGTACACCGGGCCTGAACGGTCTGGGCGTGGTCAAGCAGAACACCCTGGAAAACTCCAACGTCAGCACCGTTGAAGAACTGGTGAACATGATCACCACGCAGCGCGCCTACGAGATGAACTCCAAGGTGATCTCCACCGCCGACTCGATGCTGCAGTTTGTGACGCAGAACCTGTAACGCCTGATTCACGCTGTGCCGCTGTTCGAATATGTATGGATCAACCTGATGAGGCGTCTCGACCGCGCCTGCTCCACCGCGAGGTTTTAAGTGTCATGAAACGGCTTCCTGTTCTGCGCCTTTGTGTGTTGGTAGCGTCGGTCAGCGGACTGTCGGTATTGGCGGGCTGCGTTGCGCCTGCGGCCAAGCCCAATGACCCTTATTACGCGCCGGTGTTGCCGCGCACACCGTTGCCTTCGGCCGCCAACAACGGGTCGATTTATCAGTCCGGTTTCGAGCAGAACCTGTACGGCGACCGCAAGGCTTACCGGGTCGGCGACATCATCACCATTACCCTGTCGGAAAGAATGGCCGCCAGCAAAGCAGCGAGCTCCGACATCAGCAAATCCAGCAACACCAGCATCGGCCTGACCTCGCTGTTTGGCGCGGGCGTGAGCACCAAGAACCCGGTGGGCGGCGGCAATCTGAGCCTGAACGCCGGGTACAGCGGTGATCGCGACGCCTCCGGCGACGGCAAGGCCGCGCAGAGCAACAGCCTGACCGGTTCGGTGACCGTGACCGTCGCGGATGTGTTGCCCAACGGCATCCTGTCGGTCCGCGGCGAAAAGTGGATGACGCTCAACACCGGTGACGAACTGGTCCGCATCGCAGGGCTCGTTCGCGCTGACGACATCGCCACCGACAACACCGTTTCGTCCACCCGTGTGGCCGACGCGCGCATCACTTATTCCGGTACAGGCGCGTTTGCCGATTCCAGCCAGCCAGGGTGGTTCGACCGATTCTTCCTCAGCCCGTTGTTCCCTTTCTGATAGCGGGATAGCCATGATCAACTTCAAGCAACTGATAGCGGCAGCCTTGCTCGTGTCCGCAGCCTTCGGTGCTCACGCCGAACGGCTGAAAGACATCGCCAGCATCTCCGGCGTGCGCAGCAACCAATTGATCGGCTACGGCCTGGTGGTTGGCCTGAACGGTACGGGCGACCAGACCACACAGACCCCGTTCACCCTGCAGACCTTCAACAACATGCTGTCGCAGTTCGGCATCAAGGTGCCGGCCGGCTCCGGCACCGTGCAGTTGAAGAACGTCGCGGCCGTGGCGGTGTACGCCGATTTGCCGGCGTTCTCCAAGCCCGGTCAGCAGATCGACATCACCGTGTCGTCCATCGGTAACTCCAAAAGCCTGCGCGGCGGCGCCCTGTTGATGACCCCGATGAAGGGTATCGACGGCAACGTCTACGCGGTGGCTCAGGGCAACCTGGTGGTCGGCGGTTTTGACGCCGAAGGCCGCGACGGTTCCAAGATAACGGTCAACGTGCCGTCCTCCGGTCGCATTCCCGGCGGTGCTTCGGTAGAGCGCTCGGTGCCGAGCGGTTTCAACCAGGGCAACACGCTGACGCTGAACCTCAACCGCTCCGATTTCACCACCGCCAAGCGCGTGGTCGACACCATCAACCAGCTGCTCGGCCCGGGCGTTGCCCAGGCGGTTGACGGCGGTTCGGTGCGTGTCACGGCGCCCCTTGATCCAGGCCAGCGCGTCGATTACCTGTCGGTGCTGGAAAACCTTGAAGTGGATCCGGGCCAGACCTCGGCCAAAGTCATCATCAACTCGCGTACCGGCACCATCGTGATCGGCCAGAACGTCAAGGTGTCGCCGGCAGCGGTGACCCATGGCAGCCTGACCGTGACCATCACCGAAGACCCGATTGTCAGCCAGCCCGGCGCTTTGTCCGGCGGCCAGACGGCGGTGGTGCCGCGCTCGAAAATCAACGCTCAGCAAGAGCTGCACCCGATGTTCAAATTCGGCCCCGGCACCACGCTGGACGAAATCGTGCGTGCGGTTAACCAGGTCGGCGCAGCCCCTGGCGACCTGATGGCCATTCTCGAAGCCTTGAAGCAGGCCGGCGCGTTGCAAGCCGACCTGATCGTGATTTAAGGGAAACCCATGAACATTCCGGGCAGCGGTTCAACGAGTACCAGTGCAACAGGTGATTCCGGGGCGTACACCGACCTCAATCGCCTGACCGCTTTGAAGACAGGCGACCGCGACAGCGATGCCAATCTGAAGAAGGTTGCGCAGGAATTCGAATCGCTGTTCGTCAGCCAGATGCTCAAGGCCATGCGTTCGGCCAACGAAGTGCTGGCCAAAGACAACCCGATGAATACCGCGGCAACGCGGCAGTATCAGGACATGTACGACCAGCAGCTGTCGGTGAGCATGTCCCGCGAAGGCGGTATCGGCCTGCAGGACGTGCTGATGCGTCAGCTGTCGAAAAACAAGGCGGGCGTGGTGCCCGCCGCGACAGCCGAAGCCGGTGCGGCAAAACCCGATACCGAGGTGGCCCAGACCGGTCTGGCCACGCGCATTGCCCAGCGTCCGCTGTGGGCAACGCGTTCCGTGGCGTCGGAGGCCAACACCTCGCTGGACCCGGCGACCCCGCATAATGACGTGGCGGCACTCAATTCCCGTCGTCTGGCCCTGCCAAGCAAACTGGCGGACCGGATCATGGCCGGCATCGTGCCCAACAGCGCGGCCACGGCCGCGACCGAGGGGGCCGCCGGCGCTACCACGCTGAAAAACCGCATCGCGATTTCCAACGCTGTCGCCGCCGCCAAAAGCACCGGCAGCGCCGGCAATGGCGACTGGACCGTCGGGCCGGAAGTGGATTCGTCGTCACGGGCGGCGTCCGCCGTCCCTTACACCCGCAACATGGCCCAGCCGCCGCTGGCGCCGGGCAAGAGCGCGTTTACCAGCCACGACCAGTTCGTCGCCACCATGCTGCCGTTGGCCAAGGAAGCCGCCGCGCGTATCGGCGTCGACCCGAGCGTGCTGGTGGCACAGGCCGCGCTTGAGACCGGCTGGGGCAAATCGATCATGCGTCAACAAGACGGCAGCAGCAGCTACAACCTGTTCGGCATCAAGGCCCAGGGCGGATGGAAAGGGCCTGAAGCGCGGGCGATTACCAGCGAGTTTCGTGACGGGCAGATGGTCAAGGAGACGGCGGACTTCCGTTCCTACGACTCCTACGCCAGCAGTTTCCACGACCTGGTGAGCTTCCTGCAGAACAACAATCGCTATCAAGAAACCCTGAAATCTGCCGATAACCCGGAACAGTTTGTGAAAGAGCTGCAGAAGGCCGGCTATGCCACGGACCCGAACTACGCGAGCAAGATTTCACAGATAGCGAAACAGATGAAGAGTGACCAGCAGTACGCAGCCATATCGGGCTCTTCCACGACTTTATAAGGCTTGAACCATGTCACTGATTTCAATTGGTCTTTCAGGGCTGTACGCCAGCAGCGCTGCGATGAACACCATCGGTAACAACACCGCCAACGTTGATACCGCCGGTTATTCGCGCCAGCAGGTCATGACTGTTGCCAGTGCACAGCAGAACATCGGGGCCGGTTTCATCGGCACCGGTACCACGCTGTCCGACGTGCGCCGGGTCTACAACAGCTACCTGGACAGCCAGTTGCAATCGAGCACCGCCCTCAGCGCCGACGCCACGGCGTACCAGACCCAGGCGAGCAAACTCGACTCGATCCTGTCCGACAGCTCCACCGGCGTCAGCACCGTGCTGACCAACTTCTTCACCAGCTTGCAGGCGGTGAGTAAAGACGGTACCTCGGGCGCGGCGCGGACCACGTTCCTCAAGTCGGCGCAGTCGTTGTCCGCGCAGTTCAATTCCATCTCCGCGCAGATGCAGGGCCAGAACTCCAGCGTCAACAGCCAGCTCACGTCGTTATCCAGTCAGGTCAACTCCCTGGCGTCGAGCATTGCCAGCCTCAACGGCCAGATCACCACGGCTCGCGGCGGCGGTATCGAACCCAACTCGATGCTCGATGCGCGCAATGAAGCGGTGCGTCAGCTCAATGACCTGGTCGGCGCCAAAGTCGTGGAGACCAACGGCAGCTACGACGTGTCCATTGGCTCCGGTCAGCCGCTGGTGGTGGGCAACACCGCCAACAGCATCTCGGCCGGCCCCAGCGACACCGACCCCAGCGTCTACGCACTCAAGATCAACTCCGGCCAGGGCAGCTCGGACATCACCTCGGTGACCACCGGCGGTACCATCGGCGGCCTGCTGCGTTATCGCAGTGAGGTGCTGCAACCGGCCGTCAACGAACTGGGGCGTCTGGCCCTGGTGGTGTCGGATCAGGTCAACAGCCAGCTCAATCAGGGCGTGGACAGCAACGGCGACTTCGGTGCCAACCTGTTCAACAGTATCAACGACCCGAGCCTGACCATCCAGCGCAGCATCGGCGCAGCGGGCAACAGCGCAGGTTCCGGCAATCTGGCGGTGACCATCGCCAACACCGGCGCGCTGACCACCAACGACTACAAAGTGACCTTCACCAGCGCCACCGGCTACAGCGTCAAGCGCCTGCCGGACGGCAAGGACATGGGCGCCTTTGATTTGAGTACAACGCCGCCTCCGGTAATCGACGGGTTCTCCCTGAAACTGGACGGCGCTGCCGTGGCCGCGGGAGACAGCTTCAAAGTCTCGCCGACCCGCACCGGTGCTTCGGGCATCACCACGGTCATGACCGACACCAAGACCATTGCCGCCGCCGCGCCGTTGACCGGCAGCATCGGCACCAACAAAGGCACCGGCCAGTTTGGCCAGCCGACCCTGACCACCGTGGCGGACATCTACAACCCCACGGGCACGACTGATTTGCGCACCGCGCTCAGCGGCTCGATGCCGGTCCGGCTGGTGATGGGCGACGTCACCAACGGCTCGCAAAGCTACAAGCTGGTGGACGCCACGGGCGCCGCCGTCAAGGATGCGTCGGGCAACGCGATCACCGGCAATATCGTGCCGGGTCAAAGCAATGACCTCAGTTTCGAAGTGGGCTACACCGATTCCGCAGGCGCCGCGCAGTCCTACAAGTTCGGCATGACCCTGTCCGGCACGCCGGCCTCGGCCGATACCTACAGCATCGACCTGACCGGCGCCGGTTCGTCGGACAACCGCAACGCCAACACCGCGCTGGCGCTGCAAACCAAGCAGACCGTAGACACCGCAGCCGGCAACAACACGGGCATGAGCCTGAGCGATTCGAACAAGAACCTGATCCAGACCGTCGGCGCCCAGGCCAGCCAGGCCAAGAATGACACTACGGCCACCACCGCCGTGCTGACCCAGGCCAAAGCGGCGCGCGACGGTGTGTCGGGCGTGTCCCTGGATGAAGAGGCCGCCAACCTGATCAAGTATCAGCAGTACTACACGGCCTCGTCGCAGATCATCAAAGCCGCCCAAGCCATTTTCAGCACGCTGATCAACAGTCTTTAAGGAGTCGTAATCCATGCGTATTTCAACTGCCCAGTTTTACGAAACCAGTGCATCGAACTATCAGCGCTCCTACGCCAACGTCACCAAGACCGGCGATGAAGTGGCGACCCAGATCAAACTCAATACTGCAGGCGATGACCCGATCGGCGCGGCGCGCGTCCTTGAGCTCCAGCAGCAGGGCTCGATGCTGCTTCAGTACAAATCCAACATCGAGACCGTCAATACCAACGTGGTGCAGACCGAGACGGCGCTCACCGCCATCACGGCCGCCATTCAGCGCGCTCAGGAACTGACGCTGGGCGCCGGCAACGCGACGTTCACCGACAAGGACCGCCAGGCCAACGCCCAGGAACTCAAGCAGTTGCAGGACCAGGTGCTGGGGCTGATGAACAGCCAGGACGCCGATGGCAATTACCTGTTCTCCGGTTCCAAATCGACCACGCCGCCGTATGCGGTCAACCCCGATGGCAGCTACAGCTACCAGGGCGACCAGAGCCTCAATAACCTGGATATCGGCAACGGTATCTCCATGGCCAGCAACACCACCGGCTGGGACGCGTTCGAGAAAGCGGTCAACACCACGCGTACCTCGGCGACGCTGACCGCGCCTGCCGTGAATGACAACGTCATCTCATTGTCCGGTGGCAGCGTTTCCTCCGACGCGACGTTCAATGCCAAATTTACCGCTGGCGCGCCCTACAGCATCACGTTCCAGAGCAGCACCCAGTACCAGATCCTCGATGCCTCCGGAAACGATGTCACCGCCGAAGCCTCCGGTGGCGGAAAGTTTGCATCTGCCAATGCCTCCAATCAGAGCATCAGCTTTCGCGGTCTGGAAGTGGGCCTGAACGTTAACCTGACCGATGCCCAGTACGCCGACGCTGCCCAGGCCGATACCGCCATTGCAGGTCATACGTTCTCGCTCGGCGTGTCGCCCAGCGCCATCAGCACCGCGCGTCTGCCTGCCAACCCCTCGACCACGGTGATCACCGGGTCGTCGGTGAGCAACCAGACCGCACTCAACGAAAGCTTCCCGTCGGGCGGGGCGATTCTCAAATTCACCAGCGCCACGGCATTCGACATGTACGCCGCGCCGTACGACGCCGCGACCAGCAAGCCGGTGTCGAGCGGCACCGTGGTCGGCAACACGGCCACAGCGGCCGGCGTCACGTTCAACCTCAGTGGCGCACCTGCTGCGGGGGATCAGTTCACCGCCAGTTCGTCGAACCAGCAAAGCCAGAATGTGCTCAATACCTTGTCGTCGATTATCACGGCGCTGAACACCCCGGTAGATGCGGACCCGGTGGCCAAGCAGAAGCTGCAGGCGTCGTTGACCTCGGCCATCGGCAACCTCAAAAGCGCCGGCGAACAAATCAACATTGCCGTAGGCGATGGTGGCGCACGCGCGGCGACGGCCTCAACGCAAGGCACCACCAATCAGGTGCTCATCGATAACGGCACCACCGAGGCCGGTACCATCACCGCTTCGGATCCTGTGGATGCCATCGCTCGTCTGACGTTGCAGAAAACCATGCTGCAGGCCTCGCAACTGGTGTTCACGCAATTGTCCGCGCTGAACCTGTTCAGCAAGTTGTAATCGCCTGGACGGTTGACGGTGCCGGCATCGCCCGGCACTGCCAACGCAGCGCGCCAACCGTTATTATCAGCGGTTACCAGATCCCGCACCGTCGGGAATTGCCCGCCGCTTGTGAGTCATACCCGTGAATTCTTCGCCTCTGGTCAGCATCGTCATCCCCGCCTTTAATCCACAGTTCTTTCAGCGGGCGCTGCAGGATGCGTTGACGCAGCAGTACGCCCATATTGAAGTCATTGTTTGCGACGATTCTCGTGGTGACGAGATCAAGACGATTGTCGACGCTTTTGCCGCCGTCACCCCCGTTGCCCTGCGTTATGTGCGCAATCCCCATCGGTTGGGATTTGTTGGCAATTTGCGTGAGTGCCTGGCCCAGGCCCAGGGTGAATACCTCAAATTCCTGTGCGACGACGATCAGTTGTTTGCCGGCTCGGTGTCGATGCAGGCCGAACAGTTGGACCGGCATCCGGACGTAAATCTTGTGCTGGCGCAACGGCTGTTCTGGGACGCCAACGATGTGCAGTTGCCCACGCGCCTGGAGAACAGCGCGCTGGCGCCGACCAGTGCCGTGTTCAAAGGTGAAGATCTGTTGGCGCTGTTCGAAGCATTCCCGATGAACTTTGTCGGGGGATTGAGCAGTGCGCTGTTTCGCCGCGAGGACCTGCTGGAACTGCTGCCCGCCCTGACCCAGGCAGGACAGGGCTTTACTGCGTTGCTCGATCTGGCGCTGTATGTCTGCCTGATGCGGCGCGGCAATGTGATCGTGCTCAACAACGTGCTGAGTGTCGAGCGCTTGCACCCGGACCGCCTGAGCCGTCAGCAGGCCGTGAAGGAGGCTGCCGATACCGAGCGCAGCTGGCTGGTACAAATGCTCCAGTCGCGCAGTGGCGAGTCCGCGCCTGCTCAAGGCTGGGTTCGCTATCAACCCATGACCGGCGACGAGACGACGGAGCGGGTCTGGGAAGAGTTGCCACTGAGCCGCGCGCTGGGCACCAAGCAGACCACGCAGCAATGGCGGGTAGGCGTTGCCAGCGAAAGTTTTGCCGAGCTGTACGCCCAATGGCTGGCGTGCCGCACGCTCACCTCTGTCCAGCAACTCCAGCTGCCCAATACCCTGGCGCATTGGCCGTCGCAGCCGAACATCGTGGTGATCGTGATCGATGATGTCGGCAGCCCGGCCAGCCTCGATCTCACCCTCGACAGTCTCCAGGCGCAGCTCTACCCGCCAGAGCTGACCCTGGTCCTGTCGTGCGATTGCGAGGCGTCGCGCCTTGATGAAAGAGTCTTTCATCTCCCCCTGCAGGACGATGTCCATTCCCAGCTCAATGAACTGCTACCGCAGCTGGACAATGCTCAGTGGATTTATCTGTTGCGTGCGGGCGACCGCCTGATCAAGCCCGCATTGCTGATGCTGGCCGAGCGCGTGGCCATGAATGAGCACCTGCACTGCGTCTACAGCGACGAAGGCGCGTTGAGCGAAGGTGAATCAACCGAGCCCGTGTTCAAGCCTGATTTCAATCTGGACCTGCTGCGCGGCTATCCCTATGTCGGCCGCAACCTGGCATTCAATCGTGATGCCATGCTGCAGGTGGGCGGTTTTGACCCTGCGTTCGGCATGCTTGCGCCCCATGATGTGCTCTGGCGGATGATTGAAGCCCAGGGCGACGGGGGCGTCGAGCACATCAGCGAGGTCATGGTCGAGTCGCAGTTCCCGCTGTCGCAGTGGCTGGCCAGTGCCGAAGTCGCCGAGCAGAACATTCACGTGGTGCAGGCGCATTTGCAGCGCTGCGGCATTGCTCACCGCATTCACCCGAGCGAGCGGCTGGCGCTGATCAATCGGATTGATTATGTGCACGACGCACAACCGCTGGTTTCCATCGTGCTGATCGTCAAGGATCAATTGCCGGCCTTGCAGCGCTGCGTGGAAGGCCTGTTAAGCAAGACCGGCTATCAGCACTGCGAGCTGGTGATCGTCGACGATGGCAGTGAGCATCCGCAAACGCGCACGTGGCTGGCGGCGATGGGGCAACTGGACCGGGCGCGCTTGCGCGTTCTGCAGGGGCCCGAGCTCGCCACTCACGCGGCGCTGGTCAACTTTGCCGCAGCGCAGGCGCGCGGTGACTATCTGGTGTTGCTCAATCCCTACGCGGTGATCACCCATGAGGATTGGCTCGATGAGCTGTTGAGCCAGGCTCAGCGGCCGGAAGTCGGCATTGTCGGTCCCAAGATGTTCAGCCCGGACGGGCAGGTGGTAAGCGGCGGACTTATCCTCGGCCTGCACGGGCCTGCAGGGGTGCCGTTTCGGGGTGAATCGCTCAACGCCAGCGGTTACATGCAACGGCTGCAGGTGGTGCATGACCTGAGCGCCGTAAGTGGCAACTGCCTGATGGTACGCAAGGCGCTGTTCGTCGACCTGGGTGGCCTGGATGTAACACGCTATGGCCAGAGCCTGAGCACCGTCGATCTGTGCCTGCGGGTGCGTCAGAGCGGTCATCTTGTGGTCTGGACACCGCATGCCTTGCTGGCCCTGGGCTCTCAACCGCCGCTGGTACAGAGTGGCGAATCGCGCCGGCAGCATGCGCAGGAAGAAGAGCAGTTTTACCTGCGCTGGTTGCCATCGGTGGCCCGTGACCCGGCCTATAACCCCAACATGGCGCTCAACAGTCTGGGCGGATCCAGTTTCAGTCTTGAACCAGGCCTGAAAATGGGCTGGACCCCTTTCTCCCGCTCTCATCTGCCCAAGGTGCTCGCATTGCCGATCAACGCCTCGGCGATTGGGCACTACCGCGTCACGCAGCCGTTGATAGAGCTCCAATCGGCGGGCAGGGCCGTCGGGGTGATTAACTACAACCTGCCCAGCATCATCGACATCGAACGCCAATCGCCCGACATCATTGTCCTGCAGGGACGATACAGCGAAGGTCCGATCGATGAGATCGTTGGCCTCAAAACCTACTCCCGTGCGCGACGTATTTTTGAGCTGGACGATTACGTGATTCACGTGCCCAGCAAAAACGCCCATGTGCGCAACATGCCCGACCGCCTGGAAATGGAACGCCTGGTCCGCCGAGGCATCAGCCTGTGCGACCGCGTGGTGGTGTCCACCCAGCCGCTGGCCGATGCGTTGTCTGCCATGCATCACGATATCCGCGTGGTGCCGAACATGCTCTCGCCTCACTGGTGGGGCGGATTGACGAGCAAGCGACGTACCTCCAGCAAACCTCGGGTCGGCTGGGGAGGCGGTACCAGCCACACCGGTGACCTGGAGATCATTGAAGAAGTGGTCAAGGCGCTGGCAGATGAAGTGGACTGGGTCTTCTTCGGGATGTGCCCGGAAGCACTGCGGCCCTACGTTCACGAATTTCACCCGGTGGTCGATCTGTCGCTGTATCCGGCGAAGCTGGCCAGCCTGAATCTGGACCTGGCGGTCGCGCCATTGGAACGTCACATCTTCAACGACTGCAAAAGCAACCTGCGACTCCTTGAGTACGGGGCGTGCGGTTATCCGGTGATTTGCACCGACACCGAAGCCTACCGAGGCTATCTGCCGTGCACTCGGGTCTATTCCAACAGCACTGCCGAATGGCTCGAGGCGATCCGCAGCCACCTGGCGGATCCAGAGGCCAGCTATCGCCAGGGCGATGCGTTGCGTGACGCCGTGTTGCGTGACTTCATGCTGCGGGGCGACAACCTGCAGCACTGGGTCAACGGCTGGTTGGCGGATTGAGCTGACCCCTGCCTCTGCGCCAGTTCGTGTCTTGCGAGCTGGCGCGTTTCCTGCAAGTTCTCTGCAAAGCGCCATAAATCGTGCATTGACGACACGTGGCTGCAGTAGACGAACCCATGACGGACCGGACCTGACGATATCGAACAGGGCCGCCGCTTGAATCCTGCGCAGGAACTAGAGGATACCGATGAAGGCAGTCATATTGGCGGGCGGGCTGGGCACACGAATCAGCGAAGAGTCGCACCTCAAGCCCAAGCCGATGATTGAAATCGGCGGCAAGCCAATTCTCTGGCACATCATGAAGCAGTACTCTGCCCATGGCATTCACGACTTCGTGATTTGCCTGGGCTACAAGGGGTACGCGATCAAGGATTTTTTCGCCAACTACTTCCTGCACACCTCGGACGTGACGTTCGACATGCGCAACAACCGCATGGACGTGCATCAGAACTACAGCGAGCCATGGCGTGTCACGTTGATCGATACCGGCGATGACACCATGACCGGCGGGCGACTGCGACGTGCCTCGCAGTATGTGCGTGATGAGGAGTCGTTCTGTTTTACCTACGGCGACGGGGTCTCTGACCTCAACATCAGTGCCTTGGTGGACTTCCATCGCGGGCACGGCAAGCTCGCCACGGTAACGGCCGTACAGCCGCCTGGCCGCTACGGCGCCCTTGAACGCGACGGTGATCGCGTCCTCGGTTTCACGGAAAAACCTCGCGGTGACGGCGGCTGGATCAACGGCGGCTTCTTTGTCTTGTCCCCTGACGTACTGCCCATGATCGACCGTGACAGCACCTCCTGGGAAAACGAGCCGCTGGTTGAACTGGCGACGCGCGACCAACTGATGGCGTTCCAGCACGAAGGTTTCTGGCACCCCATGGACACCCTGCGCGACAAGAATTACCTGGAAGAACTCTGGCAGCGCGGGGAGGCTCCGTGGAAAACCTGGGCGTGAACCCTACGTTCTGGCAGGGCAAGCGCGTGCTGTTGACCGGACACACTGGCTTCAAGGGCAGCTGGCTGGCGTTGTGGCTCAAGAACCTGGGCGCTGAAGTCACCGGTTTTGCCCTGGCCCCCTGCGACGGCCCGAACCTGTTCGATCTGGCCCGGGTGAGCGACAGCCTGGATGACCGACGCGGCGACCTGCGCGACCTTGGCGCGTTGCTCGCGCTGGTCGCAGACACCCAGCCTGAGATCGTCCTGCACCTGGCGGCGCAGCCGTTGGTGCGTGAGGGTTATCGCGACCCGCTGGGCACCTATTCAAGCAATGTGATGGGCACGCTGAACCTGCTCGAAGCGATTCGCCAGGTTGGCGGCGTGCGCGCCTGCGTACTGGTCACCACCGACAAGGTCTACGCCAATCAGGAATGGTTGTGGCCGTACCGGGAAAACGAACCCCTTGGCGGACACGACCCCTACAGCAGCAGCAAAGCCTGCTGCGAGCTGTTGGCGCAGTCCTACGCCGCGTCGTTCTTTCATCCGGATCGTTACGCCGAACACGGCCTGGCCCTGGCCACCGCGCGCGCCGGTAATGTCTTGGGCGGCGGAGATTTCGCCCCTGAGCGGCTGATTCCCGACGTGCTCAAAGCCTGGTCGGCGAACGAGCCGGTGACCCTGCGTTATCCACAGGCCGTGCGCCCCTGGCAGCATGCGCTGGAGCCGCTGGCGGGTTATCTGTTGCTGGCGCAAAACCTGTTCACCGATGGCCCTGCTTTCGACGGTGCCTGGAATTTCGGCCCCGGTGACCACGCCATGTGCAGCGTCGGCGAGGTGGTGGAAACCCTGGCCGATCACTGGCCCCATGCGCCCGGACTGCAAGTGGAACCCAGCGACCTGCACGAGGCCGGGCTATTGCGCCTGGACAGCACCCGCGCCCGGCAACGCCTCGATTGGCAGCCGCGCTGGTCCCTCGAACAGTGTCTCAAGCACACCCTCGACTGGCACCTGGCCTGGAAAGACGGCCAGGACATGCATGACTTCACCCAGGGCCAGTTGGCCCTGTACACGGAGAGCGCATGATTGACATGCAACTTCAGGCCTTGCCGCTGGCGGGCTTGTTCAGTATCCAGCACCGTCGCCACGCCGATCAGCGCGGGCAGTTCAGCCGACTGTTTTGCGAAGGCAGCCTGAGCGCCTGGGGCCAGCCGTTTCATATTCGCCAGATCAATCATTCGGTGACCGTCGAGCGTGGCAGCGTGCGCGGGTTGCATTACCAGACGGCGGTCAAGCCCGAAGCCAAACTCATCACCTGCCTGCGCGGTTCGGTGTGGGATGTGGTGGTGGATCTGAATCCCGATTCGGCGACCTTTTTACAGTGGCACGCCGAGCACCTGGAGGCGGGTGACGGCCGCAGCCTGTTGATTGCGCCCGGTTTCGCCCACGGCTTTCAGACCCTGACCGACGACGCCGAACTGCTGTACCTGCACAGCGCCGACTACGCGCCGGACCATGAAGCCGGCCTGTCTCCCCATGACCCTCGGTTGGCCATTGACTGGCCGCTGCCTGTCAAGAATCTGTCAGCCCGGGATGCCGGGCACCCCTTCATTGATTCGGCCTTCGCAGGAGTGCGCGTATGAACTGCCGTGGCTGTGGCGCCCCACTGAACCTGCCGCTGATCGACCTGGGCACAGCGCCGCCATCCAACGCCTACCTGCGAGCTGAGCAATTGACTCAAGCCGAGCAGTGGGTGCCGCTCAAGGTCGAAGTCTGCGAGCACTGCTGGCTGGTGCAAACCAACGATTACACCAGCGCCGACAGCCTGTTCGATGCCGATTACGCGTATTTCAGCTCCTATTCCAGTTCGTGGCTGACCCACGCCGAGCAGTACGTGGCGCAGATGGTCGAGCGTTTCGGCCTGAATCATGACAGCCACGTGGTGGAAATCGCGGCCAACGACGGCTATCTGTTGCAGTACGTCGCGGCGCGGGATATCCCGTGCCTGGGCGTGGAACCGACCAGCAGCACGGCGAAAGCTGCGCGTGAAAAAGGCCTTGAAATCCGCGAAGTGTTCTTTGGCAAGGACAGTGCCCGAAAGCTGCGGGACGAAGGCTGGTCGGCGGACCTGATGGTCGCCAATAACGTGCTGGCCCACGTGCCGGACATCAACGACTTCCTGGCCGGTTTTGCCACCTTGCTCAAGCCGTCGGGGGTGGCCACATTCGAGTTTCCGCACTTGCTGGCGCTGATGGCCGGCAACCAGTTCGACACGCTGTATCACGAGCACTATTCGTACCTGTCGCTCAACGCCGTCAAAACGTTGTGCGAGCGCAACGGGCTTTGGGTGTTCGACGTCAGCGAGTTGACCACTCACGGTGGATCGTTGCGGGTGTTCGTGCAGCGCGACGATGGCGTGCAGCCGCTTCGTCCGGCCGTCGCGCAGATGCTGGACAAGGAGCTGACGGCCGGGGTCAAGACCCGGGCGTTCTACACCACGCTGGCTCCAGCCGCCGAGCGCATCAAGCATCTATTGCTCAGCTTCCTGCTCAAGGCCAAGGCCGACGGCAAGCGGGTGGTCGGTTATGGCGCAGCGGCCAAGGGCAACACGCTGCTCAATTACGCCGGGATCAGCGCTGATCTGCTGGCCTGGGTCGCTGATGCCAATCCGCACAAGCAGGGCAAGTTCTTGCCCGGCAGCCGGATCCCGGTGGTCGGACCCGAACGTCTGGCCGAAGAACAACCGGATTACGTGCTCGTGCTGCCATGGAACCTGCTCAAGGAAGTCAGCGAGCAGCAGGCGCAGGTGCGTGACTGGGGCGGTCGTTTCGTGATCGCCGTGCCTGAGTTGATCGTGCTGTGAGCCCTTCAAAAATACTGGTTACCGGTGCGACCGGCTTTGTCGGTCGGCATCTGGTCAGCGCCTTGCTGGCGCGGGGGTATCAGGTGCGAGCCGTGGCGCGAAACCTGGAAACCGCCATGACCCTGCCTTGGTTCGAGCAGGTCGAATTTGTGGTGGCCGATGTGCATGACCTCCATCTCGATATTGGCGCGCTGACCGAAGGCGTTGACGCTATGGCCCATCTCGCCTGGCCGGGTTTGCCCGACTATCGGGCGCTGTTTCATATCGAGCACAACCTGCCGGCAGACTACGCGTTCATCAAGCGGGCGGTACAGGCAGGGATCGCCCATGTGCTGGTGACCGGCACCTGTTTTGAGTACGGCATGCAGAACGGCGAATTGACTGAGGACATGGCGGCCTGTCCCGACAACCCCTACGGTCTGGCCAAACACACGCTGCGATTGTTTCTGGAGACGTTGCGCACCCAGCATCCCTTCACGTTGCAGTGGCCGCGCCTGTTTTACCTGCATGGCCCCGGGCAGAACCCCAACAGCCTGCTCGCCAGCCTGGATCGGGCGATCGACGAACAGGCCGCGTCCTTCAACATGTCCGCCGGGGATCAGTTGCGCGACTATCTACCGATTGAGACCGCCGCCGGGTATCTGGTCGATCTGCTTGAACGTCCGCAGTCTGGTGGCGTTATCAATTGTTGCAGCGGCAAGCCTGTCTCGGTCAGGGCGCTGGTGGAGCAACGCGTTCGGGAGCGCAATGCGACGCTGACGCTGAACCTTGGGCACTACGGTTATCCCACTTATGAGCCCATGGCGTTCTGGGGCAGCGATCGCCGTCTGCGCATGATCAGAGATCAGGCGGCTCAGCCCTCGGCAAATCGACACGGTGAAGGGACGACCGCTGAGTGCGTACAGGCGCGGCAAGGTCGGTAAACAGGTTTCAGCTTTTTGGCGATAGACACAGTTTTAGGAAGCGCTATGCACAGTATTCAGGGTTCTGAAAATAACTTGCCGCTCAACGATCAACTCACCGTCGTGGTGATTACCCATAACAGGCCTGCGTTCCTGCAGCGCACATTGCAGTATTACAGCACGCTGCCATGCCGGGTATTGGTCCTCGACTCGTCGCAACAGACGAATGACGTCGAGGTGAGTTTCTCGAACGTGGACTATCACCACCTGCCGCAGTTTGCCTATCTGGGTCTGCAGGAAAAGGTGAGTCACGGTGTCGGCCTTGTCACCACGCCCTACATGACGTTTGCGCCCGATGACGACTTCCTGATGCACGACGCACTGGTCGAATCGGTCAATTTCCTGGCCGGGAATCCCGACTACAGTCTGTGCCACGGTTACTGCCTGATGTATCTGAGCTACGGCAACCAGGTCGAGTACATGCGCCGGGACAAGAAAGTCTGCGAAGACTTCTCGTCTGATGCTCCCGATCGCGTTCTGAGCTACCTGGATCAGTACATTCCGCCATTTTATGCGGTGACACGCACGCAGATCCTGCAGGACTGGTATGCAGCGTTACCGGAACACACCGGATTTGAACTTCAGGAATTCGGTCACGCCTTTTATCTGCTGGCGCGCGGCAAGGCCCGGATCCTGCCCATTCCCTATGTGGTGCGTGAGGCGAACTATATCGCCTCGGACCACCAAACCGACATCCTGCAGAAAATCTGCGATCCGTCAGCGCCGGCAGTCGCCGAACGCCAGCGCTTCGCCGAATTTCTGGGCGGACTGGAAACGCCGTTTCCAGGGCTGGAACGCGACGCGCTGGAGCAGTTGGTGCATTCAGGTTATGCGGCGCTCAGAACCTGTCTGATCGAGCAGCGATCGCTGACGCTCAAACCTATTTTTACATCGCATTGGGACGAGGTCTTCACCCCGGTGCGACGAATGTTCGGCCCGCACCAGTTCGTCGAAATGCCGTTTTACAACCAGCCCTTTTTCGATGTCCTCACGCAGCTCGAATTTCTGATTCACGCCATGCCGGCCGGAAAGCTGCAGTTGCAACAACTGGAGGGCATCTGGACACGTCAGGAAAACCTGCTGCGCCTGCATGGCAACGACAGCGATGAAACCATCGCCAATCGTCTGTGGGAGGCGATGGCCCTCAATATCTTCAATCCGCACGTGATCTCAAGGCTTGCCGCAGTGATGACCGAGGACGAGCAGGCCAGCGAAGTCGAACAATTGACGGCGTGGCTGGCGCGGATCAATGCGGTCAGAAAGCAGGACTATCGCGAGCGGTTCGCGCAGATGCCGTCAGGGCGACTGCTGGACTGGATGCAGGCGCGCCAGCCGTCAGCGGATGAACTGTCGGCCATCAATCATCATCTCCAGGCCCAGGGCGGGGGACCGGTATTCGGCATTTTCCTGCTGGACCTGGAAGAGGACATGGACAAGTTGCAATCCACCCTCGACAGCCTGGTGGAGGGCTACTGCAAGTCGTTCAAAGTGGTGGTCTTCACCACCGGTGAACCCCCCACGGCGACCTCCGCGCAAAACACGCTGCACTTCGTCAAGGTGAGCAAGACCAACTACATCGACAAACTCAACCAGGTCGCGCAGCAGTCTCGCTGCGACTGGTTGCTGCTGGCCGAGGCCGGCGATCAGTTCACCGGCGCCGGGCTTTTGCGCGCCAGCCTCGAATTGCAGGCGGCGCCGCAGTGTCGAGCTGTCTATGCCGACGAAATTCAGCGCCAGCCCGGTGGCGCGTTGAGCCATGTCATGCGACCGGGCCTGAACCTGGATTTGTTACAGAGTCATCCGGCGCAAATGGCGCGTCACTGGCTGGTGCGTCGCGATGTGTTGGTGGACGCGGGCGGCTACTCGAAAGATTTCGCGCAAGCGCTGGAGTTCGAGCTGGTGATGCGGTTGATCGAGAAAGGCGGCCTCGACTGGTTGGCGCATCTGGACGAGCCATTGCTGATCTGCGAGGCACCGCTGCCAGAGGAAAACGCTCACGAACGCAAGGCCCTCACACGTCACTTGACCGCGCGGGGCTACAAGGCACAGGTCGATGCTGTGCGGCCCGGCACGTGGCGCATCGATTATCGACACAGCGATCGACCGCTGGTATCGATCGTCCTGAGCAGCGGTGACAACCTGGAAACGTTGCAGCGCTGCCTGGCGAGCGTGCTATTGCGGACTCGCTACAGTCACTACGAAGTATTGTTGGTGGACAGCCACAGCCAGTCGCCGGAAGTCGAGATGTGGCTCGGACATCAGGAGCAGGGCCGCGTCAGGGTCATACGCGCCGAGGCGCCGTTGAACGGAACTCAATTGATCAATCAAGCCTGCAGTGAAGCCGCAGGCGACTACCTGGTCCTGCTATCGGGCGAGGCACAGGTGGTGAACGCGAACTGGATCGAGTCGCTGCTCAACCATGCGCAGCGGCCCGAAGTCGGTGTGGTCGGGGCCAAGTTTGTCGACGCGACCGGCATCGTCACCGGTGCCGGTCTGATCCTGGGCATGAACGGCGGGGTTGGATCGGCGTTCGTCGGCGACCACAAGGACGCAGCCGGTTACTTGCAACGTTTGAGCGTCGAGCAGAATTACTCGGCGGTTTCAGGCGCGTGCATGATGGTGCGCAAGGCGCTTTACGACGAAGTCGGCGGTCTGGACACCGAACATTTTGCCGGGGCCTTAAGCGACGTGGACCTGTGCCTGAAAATCGGTCAGGCCGGTTACCTGACGGTGTGGACACCGCAGGTGCTGGTGGTCCATCCCGGCACGCTGCCCCAGGCGCCGGTGGCGTTGGCCGCGCTCCAGGAAAAATGGGCGGGCGCGTTCGGGCATGACCTGGCGTACAACAAGAACCTGGCCCTGAGCGGAAAAGGATTCACCCTCGGCAACGCCTCCAGTGTGAACTGGGCGCAGTTGCTGGCTTAAGGTCGACGATAAAGGACACAGCCATGTTCAACGGCAAATCAGTTTTCATCTCCGGCGCGACCGGCTCGTTTGGGCGGATGTTCATCCGCACGTTGCTTGAGCGCTACCAGCCCAAGCGCGTGGTGGTGTTCTCCCGCGACGAGCTCAAGCAATACGAGATGCAGCAGGAATTCAACGCCCCGTGCATGCGCTACTTTCTGGGTGATGTGCGCGATGCCGAGCGCCTGCATCAAGGCATGCGCGGCATCGATTACGTGGTGCACGCGGCAGCGCTCAAGCATGTGCCGGCCGCCGAGTACAACCCAACCGAATTTATCCGCACCAACGTCAACGGCGCGGAAAACATTATTTCCGCAGCGCTGGCCAACGGCGTCGCCAAAGTCATTGCGTTGTCCACCGACAAGGCTGCCAGCCCGATCAACCTGTACGGCGCCACCAAGCTGCTGTCCGACAAGCTGTTCGTGGCGGCCAACAACATCGCCGGCGAAGAGCAGACCCGTTTTGCGGTGGTGCGCTACGGCAATGTCGCCGGTTCCCGTGGCTCCATCGTGCCGTTTTTCAACAAGCTGATCGCCGGCGGCGCCACCGAGTTGCCCATCACCGATGCGCGCATGACCCGCTTCTGGATCACCCTTGATCACGGGGTGGATTTTGTGCTGCAGAGCTTCGCCCGCATGCACGGCGGCGAAGTGTTCGTGCCCAAGATTCCGTCGGTGCGCATCGTCGACCTGGCCCAGGCCATGGCCGCCGATTTGCCCCACAAGCTGGTGGGCATTCGTCCCGGCGAGAAGCTGCACGAACTGATGGTGCCTCAGGACGACGCGCGCATGACCCTGGAATTCGACGATCACTACACCATCGTGCCGTCGATCCGCTTCAACAACGTCGACGCCGATTTCAGCCTCGACGCCAGCGGCGCTCAGGGCAAGGCGGTGGCGGACGATTTCGAATACCGCTCCGACACCAACCCGGATTTCCTGTCCGTGCGCCAGATCGGCGAACTGCACGCCGACATCGCCCCATGATTCCTTACGGCCGCCAGAGCATCGATCAGGCTGACATCGACGCCGTGGTGCAGGTGCTCGAATCTGACTGGCTGACCCAGGGCCCGAGCATTGAGCGCTTTGAAACCGCCATGGCGGCGCGCTGCGAGGCAGGTTTTGGCGTGGCGGTGTGCAATGCCACGGCGGCGCTGCACATCGCGTGTCTGGCCCTGGACCTGGGGCCGGGCGACCTGCTGTGGACCAGCCCCAACACCTTCGTTGCCTCGGCCAACTGCGCGCGTTATTGCGGCGCCGACGTGGATTTCGTCGACATCGATCCGCTGACCTGGAACCTCGATGCCGTGGCCCTCGGGCACAAACTCGAACGTGCCGAGCAGGCCGGTCGATTGCCAAAAGTGCTGGTGGCGGTGGCGTTTTCCGGCCAGAGCTGCGACCTGCGGGCCATGGCCGCGCTGGCCGAGCGCTATGGTTTCGCGATCATCGAAGACGCCTCCCATGCCGTCGGTGCGTCCTACGCCGGGCGACCGGTGGGCTGCTGTGAATTCGCCGCCATGACCGTGTTCAGTTTTCATCCGGTGAAAATCATCACCACCGGGGAGGGCGGACTGGTGCTGACCAACCGCCCCGAACTGGCCGCGCGCTTGCGTTCGCTGCGCAGCCACGGCATGACCCGCGACCCGGCGCAGATGACCGAGGCCAGCCACGGTCCCTGGTATTACGAACAGCGGGAGCTGGGTTTCAACTACCGCATCACCGACATTCAGGCGGCGCTGGGTCTGTCGCAGCTGAACAAACTCGATGGCTTCCTGGCGCGACGCCGCGAGCTGGTGGCGCGTTATCAGGCAGCCCTGGCGGATCTGCCCCTGACGCTCCCAACCGCGCAGCCCGAGGCCGAATCCGCCTGGCACCTGTACGTGGTCCGGGTGCAGACCGAGCGGCTGACGATCAGCCATCGCCAGGTGTTTGAAGCCCTGCGCGCGGCCGGCATCGGCGTCAACCTGCATTACATTCCCGTGCACCTTCAGCCGTATTACCGCGCGCTGGGTTTCCAGCCGGGTGATTTTCCCGAAACCGAGGCCTATTACGGCCAGGCCATCAGCCTGCCGATGTACCCGGCATTGACCGACGCGCAACAAGATGAAGTGATCGGGCAGCTCAAGCGGTTGCTGCTGTGAACGCCGTGGCGATCATCCCGGCCCGTGGCGGCAGTCAACGCATCCCGCGCAAGAACCTGAAGCTGTTCAACGGTGAGCCGATCATCGTGTGGTCGATCCGCGCCGCGCTGAACAGTGGCCTGTTCGACCGGGTCGTGGTCAGCACCGATGACGAGGACATTGCCCGCGTTGCCCGTGAGCACGGTGCCGACGTGCCCTTCATGCGCCCGGCTGGACTGGCCGATGCCTTCACCGGCACCGCTGCCGTGATCAGCCACGCCATCGCGGCGCTGGATCAGTCATTCGATCTGGTGTGCTGCATTTACGCCACCGCGCCGCTGCTTCAAACCCGCTTTCTGCGCCTGGGGCATGCGGCGCTCACTGCGTCGCCAGATGCCTCGTATGCGTTCTCGGTGTGCAGCTTTGGCTTTCCGGTGCAGCGCGCCTTGCTGGTTGATGAAAGCGGTGCGCTGGCGCCGATGCACCCCGAATACCGCGACGTGCGTTCTCAGGATTTGCCCGCGGCGTATCAGGACGCCGGGCAGTTCTATTGGGGCCGCTCGCAGGCCTGGTTGCGCGGCGATGTGATTTTTTCGCCCCGCAGCCTGCCGGTGATCCTGCCTCGGCATCTGGTGCAGGACATCGACACCGAAGAGGACTGGCTGCGCGCCGAATACCTGTACGCCGCGCTCAAGGCCGGCGGGGAGTTGGAGGCGTGAGGGTGCTGATCCGGGCCGACGCGTCGGTCGCCATCGGCAGCGGGCACATCGCCCGCTGCGTAACACTGGCCGAGGTGCTGCGCAAGAACGGCGCCGAGGTGGTGTTCGCCTGTCGGCAGTTGACGGGTCACTTGTTGCAGCGGCTTCAGGGGCAGGGGTTTGTCGCTCACGCTTTGCCGGGCGCCTATCCAGATGAGCAGGGCGACGAGCAGGGCGCTGACATCGAAGCGCTGCTGCCGTGGCAGGCAGACATCGACGCGCTGGCTGCAGTGTTAACAGAAGACGTGGGGTTCGACTGGCTGATCGTCGATCACTACGGCCTAGACGCCCGATGGGAAACTGCCGCACGACGGTTTGCCGACCACCTGATGGCGATTGACGACCTGGCCAATCGGCCCCATGCCGTGGACCTTTTGCTGGATCAGAATTACTCGGCGCAGGCACTGGATCAGGCCTATTCGCCCTGGGTCGGCGCCGCCTGCCGCACCTTGCTCGGGCCGCGCTTTGCCTTGCTGCGCGAGCCTTTTCACTGCACGCCCGTCGAGATTCGACCGCAGGTCAAGCGGGTGGTGGTCAATTTCGGCGGGTTCGATGCCGCGCGCCAGGTGCACGCTGCGATGCTCGCGCTGGAGGGGTTCGACGCGCTGGAAATCGATTTCGTCGCCGGTCTGCACAACCCCGATTGGGAGGCGATGCGTGCACTGACCGCCCGCCGTCCGAACTGGCGCCTGCACACCCTGGTCAGCGATTTCTTCAGCCTGCTGCGCCAGGCGGATCTGTTCATCGGCGCTGGCGGCGGTACGACGTGGGAGCGCGCGGCGCTGGGGTTGCCGACGATCTGTGTGTCGGTGGCCAACAATCAGCAGCTCAACGCGCAGCTGATGGCGCAGGCCGGCGGGCATCTGTACCTGGGCCCCCATGAACAGCTGGAACCTCAGCGCCTGATCGACGCCATTGCCGTGATGTGCGCCAACCGCGAGCTGCGCCAAAGCTTCGCCAGCCGTTCGTGCAAGTGGGTCGACGGCCTGGGTGCCCAGCGCGTCGCCACGGCGTTGATGGCCCCGGTGCTGGCCTTGCGCCCGGCCACCGACGAAGACGCCACCCTGCTGTTCGAGGGACGCAATGCCGAATCCGTGCGGCGCTGGGCGTTCAACGGCGAGCTGATCGAGTGGGACAGCCACCTACGCTGGTTCAATCAGAGCCTGATCAATGCCCAGCGTCTGCTGCTGATCGCCGACACCGGCCAGGGCCCCGTCGGCGTCTTGCGTTACGATCGGGAAGGCGAGCGCGCCGAGGTCTCCATTTATCTGCTGCAGGGCCAGGCGGGCATGGGCTGGGGCAGGGTGCTGCTGGACAGTGGCGAGCGCTACCTGCGCCAGCACTGGCCGGACGTGCGAATGATCGAAGCCCGGGTCATGGCCGGGAATGAAGTGTCCGTCACCCTTTTCAAAAAGGCCGGCTACGTGCAGGCCGAGCAGCATTTTCAGCGAGTGATCAATGATGAATAGTTTCAAGATCGGTTCACGCACGGTGGGCGCCGACGCCCCGCCGTTCGTCATCGCTGAAATGAGCGGCAACCACAACCAGTCGCTGGATCAGGCGCTGCGCATTGTCGACGCCGCCGCCAAGGCCGGTGCCCACGCACTGAAACTGCAAACCTACACCGCCGATACCATGACCCTGGACATCGCCGAGGGTGAATTCTTCATCAAGGACCCCGACAGCCTGTGGGCCGGGTCGTCGTTGTATTCGCTGTACGAAAAGGCCCACACGCCGTGGGAATGGCACGCGCCGATCTTCGAGCGGGCGAGGGCGCTGGGCATGCTGGCGTTCTCCACGCCGTTCGACGAGACCGCCGTGGACTTCCTCGAAAGCCTCGACGTGCCGGCGTACAAGATCGCCAGTTTTGAAAACACCGACATTCCGCTGATTCGTCGTGTGGCCGCCACCGGCAAGCCGATGATCATCTCCACCGGCATGGCCAGCATCGCCGAACTCGACGACAGTGTGCGCGCGGCCCGCGATGCCGGCTGCACGGACCTGGTGTTGCTCAAGTGCACCAGCACCTATCCGGCGTCTCCTCTTAATAGCCATATCCGCACCATCGCCCATTTGCGCGAGCTGTTCGGCTGTCAGGTCGGGCTGTCCGATCACACCATGGGCGTTGGCGTGTCCGTGGCGGCGGTGGCGATGGGGGCCACGGTCATCGAAAAACACTTCACCCTGGACCGCGCCGACGGCGGGGTTGATGCAAGCTTCTCCCTGGAACCTGCCGAACTGGCCAGCCTGGTGATCGAGACCGAGCGCGCCTGGCAGGCCCTGGGTCAGGTGCACTACGGCGCCACGGCGGCCGAGCAGAAATCCCTGGTGTTCCGCCGCTCGCTGTACGTGGTCAGGGACATTGCGCCGGGCGAGACCCTGACCACCGACAACGTGCGGGCCATCCGTCCGGGGCTTGGTCTTGCGCCCAAACACATCGACGCCGTGCTGGGGCGCAAGGCTCGAACGGCACTCAGGCGCGGCACACCGCTGAGCTGGGAAGGGCTTGAGTAACCCGTGCTATCGGCAGGGCTCCACGTGCGCGACACAAATACGTGACCTCTTCATGTCAATTGCCTGTCTGGCGCACAATCTGGCCTTGCGCAGCGCTGACCGCTCAGCTAAAAGCTTGTAAAACTTTTGGTGACCTATGGGTCATAACGCGCATCTTCACTGTATCGTGCACCGGGGGATGCAGGCATCGGGTTGATTTCAGAGACTTTCTGGAAGCCCCGCACTGCTGCCATTGCCTTTTTTTTCGGCCGCAAGCCCCTGATTTCAATGCCGCACCTTTCTGTTTGCGGTGATGTTCAGCAGTTTTTTATTGGGAAGCCATGATGATTGGCATCAAAAGCATAGCGAGTTATGTGCCAGCAACCGGCGTTGACAATTACGCGCAGGGTGCCAAATTCGGAAAGGATGATGAATTCATCCTCGGCAAGATCGGTTCCGCTTTTCTGCCACGCAAAGATGACACTCAGGAGACCTCCGATCTGTGCGTCGAGGCCGTCAACAAGCTGTTCGCCAACAACCCGCAGCTCAAGCGTGAGTCCATCGATGCGTTGATCGTGGTCACGCAGAACGGCGATGAAGAAGGCCTGCCGCACACCGCCGCCATCGTCCAGGACAAACTGGGCTTGCCGACCCATGTGGCTGCGTTCGATATTTCCCTGGGCTGCTCGGGTTATGTCTACGGCGTCTACGCGCTCAAGGGCTTCATGGAAGCCGCAGGCCTGAAGAACGGCTTGCTGGTCACCGCCGACCCGTATTCCAAGATCGTCGACCCCGAAGACCGCAACACCACCATGCTGTTCGGCGACGCCGCCACGGCCACCTGGATGGGTGAAGACGCCCCCTGGCAGCTGGGCAAGGCCAAGTTCGGCACCGACGGTTCCGGCGCGCCATTCCTCAAGACCAGCAACGGCGTGTTCTTCATGAACGGTCGTCAGGTGTTCAACTTCGCACTGCTCAAAGTCCCGGCGCACCTGCACGAGCTGCTGGAAGAATCAGGCCTCAAGTCCGACGACATCGACGCCTTCTGTATCCACCAGGGCAGCGCGGCGATTGTCGACGCCGTGGCCCGGCGCTTCGAAGGCGAGCCGGAGAAGTTCTTGAAGGACATGCTGGAGACCGGCAACACGGTGTCTTCGAGCATTCCCTTGCTGCTGGAAAAGCACGTGCTGGATTCCAGCTGGAAGCGCATCGCAATCAGCGGCTTTGGCGTAGGCTTGTCCTGGGGGTCGGCAATCATTTATCGTCCCTGACCTGACGCGCTGGCCTGAACGGCGACCTGATCTTCAGGTCGCCGTTTTGCTTTAAGCGCTGAAAAAAGCGCCGATCACAAGGAACGGACTGCGGTCATGAATGAAATCTTCCAGCGCAACCACGCCGTCCTCGCGCAACGCTGGCCGACACTCGCGCAGCGCCTGCTGGCCGAGGCGGTCGACGCCGTTGACGCCGAGCTGGTGGAAGGCCAGACCCCGACCCTGCGGGTGTCCGGCATCCAGCTCACCAGCCGCCATGACCGGATCAAAGAAGCGCAGCTTCAGGCCGACAGCCTGCCCGCCGATGCGACGCAGGTGCATGTCTACGGCACCGGACTGGGCGATCTGCAGCGTGTGCTGTTGGCAGCGCCCACCCTTGAGCGACTGCATGTCCATATCCTTAACGGGGCGTTGTTCGCGCTGGTTCTTACCCTGCTGGAGCAGGAGGACTGGCTGTCCGATCCTCGGCTGACGCTGTCGTATGCCGGGGAGGCGACGGAGATCCAGCTGCCGTTTTTTGCGCTGCCCGCCGAGCTGGTGCTGGCCGATGACGGCAGCGCGCGGATTCGCGATCGACTGATCAGCGAGGTGCACGTGGCGTTCACCAACCAGAGCTTCGACCCCGAGACGCCCGCGAACCGGCACGCACTGCAACAGGGGCGGGCGCTGTTACAGAATGACCCCGACGTGGGCGAGCTGTTCGGCACGCAAGCGGGGCGAGAGGTGTTCGTCATCGCCACGGGGCCGAGCCTTGAGCAGCATTTACCACGCCTGCGCGCCGTGCGGGCCAGCGCTGAGCCGCCGCTGTTGGTCTGTGTCGACACGGCCTTGGGGCCTTTGCGCAGACAGGGCATCGACCCTGATGTGGTGGTCAGCATTGACCATCTGATCAGCGCGCGGCACCTGGCGCCGGAAAACACCGCCCACATCACCCTGGTGTACCTGCCGCGGATTGATGAAAAAGTCCTCAGCGCCTGGCAAGGGCCTCGGTATGTCGGCTATTCCAACAGCGGGTTGTATGAACAGCTGCGCCAGCAGATCCCTCGGGCGCAGTTGTTCGTCGGTGGCAGCGTGATCCATCCGGCCATCGACCTGGCCGTGCAGATGGGCGCCTCCCGCATCACACTGTTCGGCGCCGACTTCGCCTTCCCCGGCGACAAGACCCACACCGGCTGGCAGGACGGAGAGCTGGGGCCCAAGGCTGGCGTGTCCCGGCATTGGGTGCTCGATGGCCGTGGCAACAAGGTCAAGACCCAGCTCAACTTCCGTGGCTATCTGATCGAGCTGGAGCGCTACATCGCCCGGCATCCCGAGGTGACGTTCTTCAACACCAGCCGCGATGGCGCGCTGATCGTCGGCACCGCCTTCGACCCGGACTGGACAGCGCCATGACCGCCCTCGATGCCCTCATCACCGAAGCACGCCGTTGCGCGGGGCTCTTTCGCCTGGGCCGCGACATCGAAGCCGCCCTGGCCATGGTCGAGCTGATCGACTCCGCCATGCCGTTGGTCAACGCTCGCCCAATGGTCGAACAGCAGGGCTGGGGCCAGATATTGAGCGCGATTCTGGATTGTCAGGAACGGCAGGACTGGATCGGGTTGGCTGATTGGCTGGAGGTAGAATTTGTCGTGGCGCTGCAACGTGCGCAGTGACAGCGCTGAAGACCCACTGATCGCCGTGTTCGGCCTCATTCAGGACCGTTTATGAACCCTTCGTTAAACATAACCGGTCTCGGCCGAAATGGACTGCTGGCATTCACCACCCGGCAGATTGCACACATGTTGCCGGACGGCCGGGATGAGCACGTACGACCGGTTATTGACCGCTATCTGGATGAGGCGCTGGTCCGGCTCCAGGTCTGTATCAATGCGGTGAAAACCTGGGCGCCCGATCAGTTTGATTACCTTCATTCCTCTCAGTACTGCACGTATTTGTATTTCCTTTCCAACACGATTTGGCGCGACTGCGGCGACACCGAGGTGCCGACCAAGCTTTTTTTACTTAACAAAATGCTGAACGGTCTGGACCTGTTCTACGAAATCAACATGCCGGACATTTTTTTCATCGGTCATTCCACCGGCATTGTCTTCGCCAAAGCCAGCTATTCAAGGTATCTGGTGGTCTACCAGAACGTCACCGTCGGTAAAAATCATGGCGTTGCGCCGACGCTGGATGAGGGGGTGATTCTTTACCCCGGTTGCGCGGTGATCGGGGAGTGTCATATCGGCAAAGAGGCACTCATCGCCCAAGGCGTCAGTGTGATCAGCACAGACGTAGCGGCGGGCTGCATCGCGTTCGCCGACGCGGGCGGGTTGATTCAGAAGCCATCGCGGCGACGCATCATCGAAGATTTCTTTCGCTTCTGACCTGACCTGACCGACCGAGGAGGGGCGCTCGAACCGCAGCGCGCCCCGCCAACATTCGCCGAGTAACTTTCCCGAAGTATTCTAATTAAAGATTCTTCCTACACTACGAAGTTATTACTTCCTAAACAGTGTGGTTGTACTGCGTTTTTCTCAAAAAAATATTTAAGTTTTTTAATAGTGAGTACAGACACTGACTTAAGCGTGAATATCCCCGACAGTTGTAGTGGGTGCATATGGTCAGCGCGCAGTCAGTGGCTAAAGCCGGTTTTTCACTCGTCGATAACGAAGTTGTAGGTTTTCCGGGAGACATGGACGTCACCTGTTTCGGACAGCCAACCGTTTCCACTACGAGGGATTTAAAAATGGCTTTAACCGTTAATACCAATATTGCGTCGTTGTCTGTTCAAAAGAATCTGAATAACGCGTCTGAGGCTTTAAGTACATCCATGACCCGGTTGTCTTCAGGGCTTCGGATCAACAGTGCCAAGGACGACGCGGCGGGCATGCAGATTGCCACACGGCTGACCACTCAAATTCGTGGCCTCACAGTTGCGGCCAGAAACGCTAATGATGCTATTTCCTTGATTCAAACAACGGAGGGTGCACTGCAGCAATCAATAGGCATTCTTCAGCGTATGCGGGAACTGGCAGTCCAGGCGAAGAACGGTAACAACAGCCCAAGTGATCGTGCGGCATCGGACAAAGAGTTTGGTGAAAAGGTCGCCGAGTTAAATCGTCTTGCGGGCAGTACCAAATTTGGCCAGGACTTGAAATTGCTCGATGGGAGTGCGGGTATCCTGACGTTCCATGTTGGCGCAAACACCGGGCCAGACGAACAGATTGATATTGCGCTGACGCAAAGTTTCTCCGCCACCGCCATGTTCACGGCTAAAGCTGATATCGCGGCTGTCACGGCAACAGCAGGGGTTGCTGCTGCTGGCGGTAACCCGGCAACTCCGGCGGTTGTCGGTAACAAGGCCGTCACGACCGGGGATGACATCACGCCGAAGATTGACGGTACCGGGATCTATGAAGGTCTTGCTCGAGCCAATCCACTGGCACCTACGCCGGAAGAACTGGCGCTGGAGTCGGCAGTGGCGGCGAAGAACATAGACGAGGCCATTCTTCAGATCGATCAGGCGTTGGCCACGGTGTCTGCTGCTACCGCTGAGCTGGGCGCCAAGCAGAACCGCCTGACGTCGACCATTGCCAACATCACCAACATCGTGGAAAACGTCACCGCCTCTCGTGGTCGTATAGAAGACGTCGACTTTGCCGCCGAGACCGCCCAACTCACCAAGCAGCAAACCCTGCAACAGGCGTCCACAGCGGTGCTGGCTCAGGCCAATCAGTTGCCGGCGGCGGTGCTCAAGCTGCTGCAATAACGCCTTATCGTTCTTTAACAACTTCACCCGTTTCTACGCGGCATGCTGATCCCGGGCACTCTCTTGGGAGTGTCCGGTTAAAAATTCTTTGTGAATGAGGAAATTAACGTCGTGATTAAAGCTTGAGGCCTTTTCGCCGAAACCATGGGTATCCCCCGTCAAAAGCAGGGGTGGCGCTCTGGTGGCAAATAAATTTGAAATTGTCCTCAAGCTCCTTGCAGATACGACGATAACTATTACGAAGGTTCTCTAGGCCAAACCCGGCAGTTGCCAGGGCCGGAAAGCCGTAGTACCCAAATCATTGAGGAATTCATCATGTCTTTAGGCGTAAACACTAACGTTGCTTCCCTGTCTGTTCAGAAGAACCTGGGCAAAGCTAGCGACGCTCTGGCAACTTCGATGCAGCGCCTGTCCTCCGGCCTGAAAATCAACAGCGCCAAAGACGACGCCGCCGGCCTGCAAATCGCCACTCGCGAAACTTCGCAAATCCGTGGTCAGACTGTAGCAATCAAGAACGCCAACGACGGCATCTCGATGGCTCAGACCGCTGAAGGCGCTCTGCAAGAATCCACCAACATTCTGCAACGCATGCGTGAACTGGCTGTTCAGTCGCGAAACGACACTAACGGCTCGTCTGACCGTACCGCTCTGAACGCTGAATTCGCTCAGATGTCGGACGAATTGACCCGTATCTCGGCTTCGACCAACCTCAACGGCAAAAACCTGCTGGACGGTTCGGCTGGCACCATGTCCCTGCAAGTTGGTTCGGACGTTGGTTCGGCCAACCGCATCGACCTGGTACTGAGCGGCAAATTCGACGCCACCTCCCTGTCGGTTGCAAGCGGTTCCCTGGCGATCTCCGGCACCAGCTCCACCGCTTCGGGCAACATCGATAACGCGATCACTGCAATCGACGCCGCTCTGGCGAAGATCAACAGCACTCGTGCAAACCTCGGTGCTTCGCAAAACCGTCTGACCAGCACCATTTCCAACCTGCAAAACGTCAACGAAAACGCCACCGCTGCACTGGGCCGTATTCAAGATACCGACTTCGCAGCTGAAACCGCTAACCTGACCAAGCAGCAGACTCTGCAACAGGCTTCCACCGCTGTTCTGGCACAGGCCAACCAATTGCCATCCGCTGTACTGAAGCTGCTTCAGTAATATCGGCAAAGGGTTTTGGCGGGGGAGCGTGCTAGTCATGCTTTCCCGCTTTTTACTTTGTAGAGGTCAACAGACATGGATATGAGCGTTAAGCTGAGCTTGTCTTATCCGGCGGTGCAGCCAATGCCCTTGGTGGCTGACAAGTCGGCGTCGATGTCTCCCGTGATTCGAGCGCCCACGCCGGCTGCATCGGCGGACGCGAATGCCGATACACGTAAGAAGTCAGACTCGGATAACACCGAGGCGTTGAAAACGGCCGTTCAAGACATCCAGAAGTTTGTTCAGTCAGTGCGACGCAACCTGGAGTTCTCTATCGATGAGGCTTCCGGCAAAGTCGTGGTCAAGGTCATTGCCAGTGAAACGGGCGAAGTGGTGCGGCAGTTGCCGTCTGCCGAAGCCTTGAAGATCGCAGACAGTCTGCAGAACGCACACAGTCTGTTGTTTGACGCAAAAGTGTGAATGGCATGCATCACGCAAGCGGTCCTTTCGGGCAGTAACGCCCGTCAACGACCGACCCCACTGAAAGGAGATCCATATGGCGAGTCCAATTACCCCATCAACCGGTCTCGGTTCGGGCCTGGCAATCGGTGACATCGTGACCGCGCTGGTTGGCGCCGACAAGCTGGCCAAACAGACCCAGATTACGACCCAGACCAAACTGGTCACGTCCAAATTGTCCGGTATCGGTACGCTGCAAAGCGCGCTCGATGCGTTCAAGACGTTGATGAAACCCGCGTTGGGCGCCACCAGCAAATTGCAATTTGCCGGTTATGCCGCCAAGTCTTCCGATGAAACCAAGCTCACGGTCACGTCTGATAACACGGCAGTACCGGGCAACTACACGGTTGTGGTCGGTAAAATTGCGACCTCTTCAAGCGTCGCGAGCGCTGCGTTTACCGGCGGCTCCACCAGTGCCATTCCGAGTGGTAACTTAAGCATCACTCAAAATGGCATTTCCAAAAGCTATACCATCCCGACGGGCGCTACCCTGGCGTCGGTGGTCAAGCAGATCAACGCTGACACCAGTACCACCAATATCAGCGCCAATATCATCACCGATGACAAGGGCTCGCGCCTGGTGCTCGGCTCCACGGCCACCGGCGCCGGTTCGGAAATCTCTACCACCAGCGACATCACCGGGTTCACCATTGGCGCGAACACCGCCCTCGACCCGACCTCGACAACCTCGGCCGGCTACATTGGCTCGGCACCTGTCAGTGCGGAAGTGACCATCAACGGTCTGGCGGTGACCAGCAAAAGCAATGTCATCGACAAAGCGCTGGGCGGCATGAGCATGACGCTTGTGGCAGCGGGCACCTCGACGGTCAATGTCTCCACCAACACCGATGGCCTGAAAGCGTCGCTGCAAACCTTCATCGACGCCTACAACACGGTGGTGAAAGCCATCAGCACCGTCACAAAGGCCACGGTCAGCGATACACCTGATCCCACCACCGGCGCTACAGTGACGCCCGCTGCCCTGACCGGTGACTCGATGCCGCGTTCGATTCTGGCGGCCATGCGTAATGAACTGGTCACGACGGGGGCGTCGGGGAGCTTGTCTGTGTTGTCGCAGCTGGGCATCTCCACCTCGCAATCGGACGGTACGTTGTCCATCGACGATGCCAAATTCACGACCGCGATGACCGACAAAGGCCTTGCCGGCGACGTGCAGCAGTTGTTTTCCGGGACCGACAGCACCAATGGCTTGCTTTCCCGGATGAGCGCCGCCATCACCCCGTATGTTCAGACAGGCGGCATCTTCGACACGCGCAAGACCAGTCTCAACAAGCAGCAAAGTGATTTGACCAGTCAGCAGACGGCGCTGGATTTGCGGGTCAAGACATTGACCACGACGCTGACCGCCAAATACAACGCGATGGACTTGATCGTCGGGCAACTGAAGGCTTCAGCCTCCAGCATCACCTCGTTCTTCGACTCGTTGAATGCGCAACAGTCCGGCTGATTTTTCCTTGTAAAACAAAGACCCGGCCACTGCCGGGTTTTTGGCATGTGGACTAAAGTTTGTCGGCGCAGAGTCGATAACAGGGTTATACGAATTTTGAGTTGTGAGGAAAGAACATGAACCGGATGGCAGCCCTTCGGCAGTATCAGAAGGTCAATTCCCACGCCCAGACCTCCGAGGCCACGCCTCATCGCCTGGTGCAGATGTTGATGGAAGCGGGGCTGGACCGGATCGCCCAGGCCAAGGGGGCGATTGCACGCAAGGACGTCCCCGCCAAAGGCTTGCTGATCGGCAAGGCCATTGAAATCGTCGGCGGTCTGCGTGAAGGCCTCGACATGGAAAAGCAGGCCAAGGCATTGGCCCATGTCGACAACCTTTACGTGTACATGATGCAACGTCTGGCGCAAGCCAATATCAAGACCGACCCAAAAATCCTCGATGAAGTCAGCGGCTTGCTGCTCACCGTCAAGGAAGGCTGGGACGCGATCGCCGTCCAATAGCCAGCTGCTTCCCAGGAGATCACCATGACTGCCGCACTCAAGCGCATCGAACAAACCCGTGAAGCGTTGACCCATGCTCTGGCCGAGCGTGACTGGGAGGCGATCGGCAAGCTGGATCTGGCGTGCCGCGCTTGCGTTGACGAGGTGATCAGCGATGCGCCGAAGAACGAACCTGAGCTGCGCAGCAATCTGGAAGAGTTGTTAGGCGTTTACCGTCAGTTGATAGATGTAGCCTCCGGAGAGCGTCAGGCGATTGCCGATGAAATGTCTCAGATGCAGCGAGCGAAAAGCGCGGCAAAGGTTTACCATCTGTTCGGTTGACGCTAGTGATGAAAATTGTGCGCCATAAATTTGACTGTGTACGGTTTTTTGACTTTACTAGTGATGTTCACTAATTTCTTGGTTTCTGACGGGCCATTCGGCCATTGAATGCTGAGCTTGCCCGATCGATGGGCATCGAGTTGACTAGGGAAGTTGCTATTGCATGTGGCGTGAAATCAAAATTCTGCTAATCGATGACGATAGCCAGCGCCGCCGTGATATGGCGGTAATTCTGAATTTTCTCGGTGATGAGAACCTCTCCTGCTCCAGCACGGACTGGCAGCAAGTGGTCGGGTCTTTGACGTCGACTCGGGAGGTTCTGTGCGTCATGGTCGGCACCGTCAGCGGACCGGGCAGTTTGCAGGGTCTGCTCAAGACCATCGCCGCCTGGGATGAATTTCTCCCGGTGCTGCTGATGGGCGATCACGCCGCCGCCGACCTGTCCGAAGACTTGCGCCGTCGGGTGTTGTCCACCGTCGAAATGCCCCCCAGCTACAGCAAACTCCTCGATTCGCTGCACCGCGCCCAGGTCTATCGTGAAATGTACGATCAGGCCCGGGAGCGGGGACGCCAGCGCGAACCCAATCTCTTCCGCAGTCTGGTCGGCACCAGCCGGGCCATTCAGCACGTGCGCCAGATGATGCAGCAAGTGGCCGACACCGACGCCAGTGTGTTGATCCTGGGCGAGTCCGGCACCGGCAAGGAAGTCGTCGCGCGCAACCTGCACTACCATTCAAAACGACGTGACGGGCCTTTCGTGCCGGTCAACTGTGGCGCGATCCCGGCCGAGCTGCTCGAAAGCGAGTTGTTCGGACACGAGAAGGGCGCATTCACCGGCGCCATTACCAGCCGCGCCGGCCGCTTCGAGCTGGCCAACGGCGGCACGCTGTTTCTCGATGAAATCGGTGACATGCCACTGCCGATGCAGGTCAAGCTGCTGCGGGTGCTGCAGGAACGCACGTTCGAGCGCGTCGGCAGCAACAAGACCCAAAGCGTCGACGTGCGCATCATCGCCGCGACCCACAAGAATCTCGAAGAGATGATCATCACGGGCAGCTTCCGTGAAGACCTCTACTACCGCTTGAACGTGTTCCCGATTGAAATGGCTCCGCTGCGCGAGCGCGTGGAAGACATCCCGTTGCTGATGAACGAACTGATCTCGCGCATGGAACACGAAAAGCGTGGCTCGATTCGGTTCAATTCGGCGTCGATCATGTCGCTGTGTCGCCATGCCTGGCCGGGCAACGTGCGCGAGCTGGCCAACCTGGTCGAGCGCATGGCGATCATGCACCCGTACGGTGTGATCGGCGTGGTCGAGCTGCCGAAGAAATTCCGCTACGTGGACGACGAAGACGAGCAACTGGTGGACAGCCTGCGCAGCGATCTGGAAGAGCGCGTGGCCATCAACGGTCATACGCCGAATTTCGCTTCGACCGCGATGCTGCCGCCTGAAGGCCTGGACCTGAAGGACTACCTCGGTGGTCTGGAACAGGGCCTGATTCAGCAGGCGCTGGACGATGCCAACGGCATTGTGGCCCGAGCGGCAGAACGTCTGCGCATTCGCCGCACCACGCTGGTGGAGAAGATGCGCAAGTACGGCATGAGCCGCCGAGACGGTGAAGAACCCCTCGAAGACTGACATCAGATTGACGCGTCAATAAACAAACCCCTGAATTTTCAGGGGTTTGTTTTTGGGCACGGGGATTGCTATGGCTCTTGCAACCTACCGTTTACTGACGGTCCGTCACGCGAGAGATGATTTATGCCCCAGGCCGCCCAGATGTCGTCCGAGCCAGGTTCCGTTCCAGGCCTGGAAGTTGGTTTAGCCGCCAAGCCGTCCCTAGAGCTGGAAAGCCGTCAGGGCCTTGAGCAAGCGTTCTCGCTGTTCAATCAGATGTCGACGCAGCTGACGGACTCCTACAGCCTGTTGGAAGCGCGGGTCACGGAGCTCAAGGGCGAGCTGGCAGTGGTCAGCGCCCAGCGCATGCAGGAACTGGCTGAAAAGGAACGTCTGGCCAACCGCTTGCAGCATTTGCTGGAAGTGCTGCCCGGTGGCGTGATCGTCATCGACGGCACCGGCCGGGTCCGCGAGGCCAACCCGGCGGCCTGCGACCTGCTGGGTCAGCCGCTGATCGGCATGCTCTGGCGTGAGGTGATCGCCCGCTGCTTCGCCCCCCGCGAAGACGACGGCCACGAAGTCTCACTCAAGGACGGCCGTCGGCTGTCTATCTCCACCCGTTCGCTGGATGCCGAGCCCGGCCAGCTGGTGCTGCTCAACGACCTGACCGAAACCCGACAGCTGCAAGGGCAGCTGGCGCGTCACGAACGCCTGTCTTCACTGGGCCGGATGGTGGCCTCGCTGGCTCACCAGATCCGCACGCCACTGTCGGCCGCCATGATTTACGCCAGCCACTTGGCCGAGCAGGTGCTGCCGGCCGAGACCCAGCAGCGCTTTGCCGGACGCTTGAAAGAGCGTCTGCACGAGCTGGAGCATCAAGTGCGGGACATGCTGGTGTTCGCCCGTGGCGAATTGCCGCTCAACGACCGCGTCACACCCGCCGCCTTCTTTGAGGCGCTGCAAGCCGCCGCGCAGACTCACGTGCAGACGGCGACCGTGCGCTGGCAATGCGACAGCGACGACGGCGAATTGCTGTGCAACCGCGACACGCTGGTGGGCGCTGTGCTCAACCTGATCGAAAACGCGGTGCAAGCCAGTCCCCCCAATGCCCGGATCAAGGTCCACGCGTACAGCCGCGGCGACACCCTGCGCCTGTGTGTCAGCGACAACGGCAGCGGTATCGACGCTGCGGCACTGGCGCGGATCGGCGAACCTTTCTTCACCACCAAGACCACCGGCACCGGCTTGGGCCTGGCGGTGGTCACGGCGGTCACCCGCGCCCATCAGGGCCAGGTGCAATACCGCTCGCGCCCGGGCCGTGGCACCTGCGCCATGGTCTCGCTGCCGTTGATTCCGGGTGCCCGCACGGCGAGTAACTTCACATGACCCTCAAGGTGCTCTTGGTCGAAGACGACCCCTCGTTGCGCGAAGCCCTGGGCGAAACCCTGCTGCTGGCCGGCTACGAATACGAAGCCGTCGGCTCGGCGGAAGACGCGCTGGTCGCAGCGGGCAAGCAGGCCTTCAGCCTGGTGGTCAGCGACGTCAACATGCCGGGCATGGACGGTCACCAATTATTGAGTCAACTGCGCAGCCGTTACCCGCAATTGCCGGTGCTGTTGATGACCGCCCACGGCGCGGTGGAACGGGCGGTGGACGCCATGCGCCAGGGCGCGGCGGATTATCTGGTCAAGCCCTTCGAGCCCAAGGCGCTGTTGGCCTTGGTCGCACGGCATGCGCTGGGCAAACTCGGTCCGGCAGACGGCGAGGGCCCGATTGCGGTCGAGCCGGCCAGCGTGCAGCTGCTGAACCTGGCCAGTCGCGTGGCCAAGAGTGATTCCACGGTGTTGATTTCCGGCGAGTCCGGCACCGGCAAGGAAGTGCTCGCGCGCTTCATTCATCAGCAATCCCCCCGTGCAGACAAACCCTTCATCGCGATTAACTGCGCGGCGATTCCGGACAACATGCTGGAAGCGACCTTGTTCGGCCACGAGAAGGGCTCGTTCACCGGTGCTATCGCGGCCCAGGCCGGCAAGTTCGAACAGGCCGACGGCGGCACGATCCTGCTCGATGAGATTTCCGAAATGCCCATGGGCCTGCAAGCCAAGCTGCTGCGGGTCCTGCAAGAGCGAGAAGTTGAGCGGGTCGGCGCGCGCAAGCCCATCGCCCTGGACATCCGCGTGCTGGCTACCACCAACCGCGATCTGGCGGGTGAAGTGGCGGCGGGGCGCTTTCGCGAAGATTTGTTTTACCGGCTGTCGGTGTTCCCTCTGGCGTGGCAATCGCTGCGCCAGCGCCCCGCCGACATTTTGCCGCTGGTGGACCGCTTGATGGCCCGGCACGTCAATAAAATGAAGCACGCGCCGGTGCGACTGTCGGCGCAAGCCCAGGCGTGTCTGGTGGCGTACGCCTGGCCGGGCAATGTGCGTGAGCTGGACAACGCCATTCAACGGGCGCTGATCCTGCAACAGGGCGGGGTGATTCAGGCTGAAGACTTCTGTCTGGCCGGTCCCATCACCTTTGCACCAGCTGTCAATGCGGTGGCGCCTCCATCCCCGGCGGCGCCTGCGTACGCTGTCAGCGAATCGGCACCCGCCGAATCGATGAACGGCGAAATGGCTGGCGCGCTGGGTGAAGACCTGCGCCGCCGCGAGTTCCAGATGATCATCGACACCCTGCGTGCCGAGCGCGGTCGTCGCAAGGAAGCCGCCGAACGCTTGGGTATCAGCCCGCGTACATTGCGCTACAAACTGGCCCAGATGCGCGATGCAGGCATGGACGTTGAAGGGTATTTGTTTGCCAGTTGATGGGCGCGGTTCATGCCCTTGTAGGAGCGCGCTTGCCCGCGATGGCGGTCTTCCAGGTAAAGAATAGTCGCCTGAAACATCGCCATCGCGGGCAAGCGCGCTCCTACACAAAGTCCTTCATTTGTAACCCTCCCTCTACTTTCTCGTACCCGTGGCATTGCGCCGCTACGCGACTGGCACTCTTGTTGCTACTACACAGATAACCGATGAATCAGTGTCAAAAATTGCGCGCCCTTTGAGAGAAACGTCCATGAGCCAAGGTGTTGAATTTAATCGCTTGATGTTGGACATGCGTTCCATGCAGATGGACGCCATGGCCAAGCCCAAGGCTGTGCAGGCTCCGGAAGTGGGCGCCAGCAGCTTCTCCGACATGCTGGGCATGGCCGTGAGCAAGGTCAACGACACCCAACAGGCCTCCAACCAGTTGTCGAGCGCTTTCGAAATCGGCAAAAGCGGCGTGGATCTGACCGACGTGATGATCTCCTCGCAGAAAGCCAGTGTGTCGTTTCAGGCGCTGACCCAGGTACGCAACAAGCTGGTTCAGGCGTACCAAGACATCATGCAAATGCCGGTTTGAGGGCGATTTAAGTCATGGCTGAAGCCGTCGTCGACAACGTACCCGCCAAAACGGGTACGCCAGGAAGCAAGCCTCCGGTGTTCGGGCTGGCGTTCCTGCAAAATCTTTCCGAGATGACCATGCTGCGTCAGGTCGGCCTCATGGTCGGTCTGGCCGCGAGCGTGGCGATTGGTTTTGCCGTCGTGCTGTGGTCACAACAACCGGACTACAAGCCGCTTTATGGCAGCCTGACCGGCATGGACACCAAGCAGATCATGGACACCCTGGCGCAGGCGGACATTCCGTACACCGTCGAGCCGAACTCCGGCGCGCTGCTGGTCAAGTCCGACGACCTGTCCCGTGCCCGCATCAAGCTGGCCGGCGCCGGTATCGCGCAGAACGACGGCAACGTCGGCTTCGAAATTCTCGACAAGGATCAGGGCCTGGGCACCAGTCAGTTCATGGAAGCCACGCGGTATCGCCGGGGTCTGGAAGGCGAACTGGCGCGTACGATTTCGAGCCTGAACAACGTCAAGGGCGCCCGCGTTCACCTGGCGATTCCCAAGAGTTCGGTGTTCGTCCGTGACGACCGCAAGCCCAGCGCTTCGATTCTGGTGGAGCTGTACGCCGGCCGTTCGCTGGAGCCGAGTCAGGTGCTGGCCATCGTCAACCTGGTGGCGACCAGCGTTCCCGAGTTGAGCAAGTCGCAAATCACCGTGGTCGACCAGAAGGGCAACCTGCTGTCGGACATGGGCGAGAACTCCGAGCTGAGCATGGCCGGCAAGCAGTTCGACTACACCCGTCGCATGGAAGGCATGCTGACCCAGCGCGTGCAGAACATCCTGCAACCGGTACTGGGCAACGACCGCTATAAAGCCGAGGTCTCTGCCGACGTTGATTTCAGCGCCGTGGAGTCCACCGCCGAAAGCTTCAACCCTGACCAGCCTGCACTGCGCAGCGAGCAATCGGTCAACGAACAACGCAGCAGCAGCAGCGGTTCACAAGGCGTCCCTGGCGCCCTGAGCAACCAGCCGCCAGGCCCGGCCACCGCGCCGCAGGCCCCGGGCGCCGCTGCCGGTGCCGCCGGAGCGATTGCCGCAGGCCAACCGCTGCTGGACGCCAACGGTCAACAGATCATGGACCCGGCCACCGGTCAGCCGATGCTGGCGCCGTTCCCGGCCGACAAGCGTGTGCAGTCCACCAAGAACTTCGAGCTCGATCGCTCCATCAGCCACACCAAGCAGCAGCAGGGCCGTATCAATCGCCTGTCGGTTGCGGTGGTGGTCGACGATCAGGTCAAGCTCAACCCGGCCAACGGCGAAACCACGACAGTCCCGTGGACCGCCGATCAATTGGCGCGCTTCACCCGTCTGGTCCAGGACGCCGTCGGTTTCGACGCCAGCCGTGGCGACAGCGTCAGCGTAGTCAACGTGCCGTTCTCCACCGAGCGCGGCGAAGTGATCCCCGATATTCCGTTTTACTCGCAGCCCTGGTTCTGGGACGTGGTCAAGCAGGCCATGGGTGTGCTGTTCATCCTGGTGCTGGTCTTCGGCGTGCTGCGTCCGGTGCTCAACAACATCACCAATCCGAAAAGCAAATCGGCTGACAGTGATGTGGAACTGGGCGGCATGGCCGGTCTGGATGGCGAGCTGGGCAGTGACCGCGTCACCCTCGGCGGGCCGCAAAGCATCCTGCTGCCAAGCCCGAGCGAAGGCTATGACGCTCAGTTGAACGCAATTAAAAGTCTGGTGGCAGAAGACCCGGGTCGTGTGGCCCAGGTCGTAAAAGAGTGGATCAACGCTGATGAGTGAGATTCGTGCTGCGGTCAAATTGACCCGTGTCGACAAGGCTGCGATTTTGCTGCTTACCCTGGGCGAGACCGATGCGGCGCAGGTGCTGCGGCACATGGGGCCCAAAGAGGTTCAGCGCGTCGGTGTGGCGATGGCGCAGATGCGCAACATTCACCGCGAGCAGGTCGAGCAGGTGATGAGCGAGTTCGTCGACGTGGTCGGCGATCAGACCAACGTCGGCGTCGGCTCGGACACCTACATCCGCAAAATGCTGACCCAGGCCCTGGGCGAAGACAAAGCCAACGGCTTGATTGACCGCATTCTGCTGGGCGGCAACACCAGCGGCCTGGACAGCCTGAAATGGATGGAGCCGCGCGCCGTGGCCGACGTCATCCGTTTCGAGCACCCGCAGATTCAAGCCATCGTGGTCGCGTACCTCGATGCCGACCAGGCCGGTGAAGTGCTCGGCCATTTCGATCACAAGGTCCGGCTGGACATCATCCTGCGCGTGTCGTCGTTGAACACCGTGCAGCCGGCCGCGCTGAAAGAACTCAACCAGATTCTCGAGAAGCAGTTCTCGGGCAACGCCAACACCTCCCGAACCAGCCTGGGCGGTATCAAGCGCGCGGCCGACATCATGAACTTCCTGGACAGCTCCATGGAAGGTCTGCTCATGGACTCGATCCGCGAGGTGGACGAAGATCTGTCGACGCAGATCGAAGACCTCATGTTCGTCTTCAACAACCTGTCCGATGTCGACGACCGGGGTATTCAGGCGTTGCTGCGCGAGGTGTCTTCGGACGTACTGGTGCTGGCCCTCAAGGGGTCGGACGAGGCGATCAAGGAAAAGATTTTCAAGAACATGTCCAAGCGTGCCGCCGAACTGCTGCGCGACGACCTGGAGGCCAAGGGCCCGGTCCGTGTCAGCGACGTGGAAACTGCCCAGAAAGAAATCCTCACCATCGCGCGCCGCATGGCCGAGGCCGGGGAAATTGTTCTCGGCGGCAAGGGTGGCGAGGAAATGATCTAAGGATTGAAGGTGACCGATGTACAGCTCCGACAAAGAACCACCCAGTGAGCTCATCCGCGCCAAGGACGTGAACACCCTCAATGTCTGGTCGTTGCCCAGCTTCGATCCGCACGTTGATGTCCCTGAGCCGGCGCCGGTCGCTGAGCCCGAGCCTGCCGAAAGCGAAGAAGTGCCGCTTGAGGAAGTCCAGCCCCTGACCCTCGAAGAACTGGAAAGCATCCGTCAGGACGCCTACAACGAGGGCCTGGCACTGGGCGAAAAGGAGGGCTTTCACAGCGCCCAGCTCAAGGTTCGCCAGGAAGCCGAGGTCGCGCTGGCGGCCAGGCTTGAAACCCTGGAGCAACTGATGACGCACCTGTTCGAGCCCATCGCCGACCAGGACGCACAAATCGAGAAATCCCTGGTTCAACTGGTGGAGCATATCGCCCGCCAGGTGATTCAGCGCGAACTGACCACCGACTCGAGCCAGATCGGCAGCGTGCTGCGTGATGCCTTGCGCCTGTTGCCCATGGGCGCGAGCAATGTCCGCATCCTGATCAATTCCCAGGATTTTGCGCAGATCAAAGCCCTGCGTGAGCGCCACGAGGAAAGCTGGCGGATCCTGGAGGACGACACCCTGATGCCCGGTGGCTGCCGCGTTGAAAGCGAACACAGCCGTATTGATGCCACGGTGGAGAGCCGCATCAGCCTGGCCATCGGCAAAATGTTCGATCAGTTGCACGAGCAGGCGCTGCACCCTGCGCTGCCGGACGTGAGCGTGGAGCTGGAAGCGGCGATCCAGAGCGCTGAAAAAACCATCTACCCGCTGGGTGCCACCGATGCTTCTTGAGCGCACCAGCTTCGGCAAACGCCTGAGCACCTACGCCGAGGCCATCACCTTGCCGGTGCAGCCGACGGTCGAGGGCCGTCTGCTGCGCATGGTCGGCCTGACCCTCGAAGCCGAAGGCCTGCGCGCCGCCATGGGCAGCCGCTGCGTGGTGATCAACGACGACAGCCATCAACCGGTTGAAGTCGAAGCCGAAGTCATGGGCTTTTCCGGCAGCAAAGTGTTTTTGATGCCGGTGGGCAGCGTGGCCGGTATTGCACCGGGCGCCCGGGTGGTGCCGTTGCCGGACACCGGTCGCCTGCCCATGGGCATGACCATGCTCGGGCGGGTGCTTGACGGCGCCGGCCGACCATTGGACGGCAAGGGCGGCATGAAGGCCGAAGACTGGGTGCCGCTGGACGGCCCCACCATCAACCCTCTCAAACGCAACCCCATCAGTCAGCCCCTCGACGTCGGCATCCGCTCCATCAACGGTTTGTTGACGGTCGGCCGTGGCCAGCGGCTGGGCCTGTTCGCCGGTACCGGCGTGGGCAAGAGTGTGCTGCTGGGGATGATGACGCGCTTCACCGAGGCCGACATCATCGTCGTCGGGCTGATCGGCGAACGGGGTCGTGAGGTCAAGGAATTCATCGAGCACAGCCTGGGCGAAGAAGGCCTCAAGCGCTCGGTGGTGGTGGCCTCGCCTGCGGACGATGCGCCGCTCATGCGTCTGCGTGCCGCGATGTACTGCACGCGGATCGCCGAATATTTTCGCGACAAGGGCAAGAACGTCCTGTTGCTGATGGATTCGCTCACCCGTTTCGCCCAGGCCCAGCGGGAAATCGCCCTGGCCATCGGTGAACCGCCTGCGACCAAGGGCTATCCGCCGTCGGTGTTCGCCAAGCTGCCCAAACTGGTGGAACGCGCTGGTAATGCCGAGGCCGGCGGTGGCTCGATCACGGCGTTTTATACCGTGCTCTCCGAAGGCGACGACCAACAGGACCCGATTGCCGACTCGGCCCGGGGCGTACTCGACGGCCACATCGTGTTGTCTCGTCGGCTGGCCGAAGAAGGGCACTACCCGGCCATCGACATAGAAGCGTCCATCAGTCGGGTCATGCCATCGGTGGTGGACCCGGCGCACATGGGCCAGGCGCAGCATTTCAAGCAACTGTGGTCGCGTTACCAGCAGGCCCGGGATTTGATCAGCGTTGGCGCTTACGTGGCGGGCGGTGATCGTGAAACCGACATGGCCATTGCCTTGCAGCCGCAACTGGTGAAATACCTGCGTCAGGGGCTCAACGAGAACCAGAGCATGCCCGCCAGCCGTGATCAACTGGCGGCCATTTTCAACCCAGCGGCGAGCGGCTGATAACCCATGGCGCAGACGCGTGCAGGGCGACTGGCCCCCGTGGTCGATATGGCCGAAAGCACCGAGAAGGCTGCGGCGCAGCGCCTCGGGCATTTTCAGGGGCAGGTGCGTCTGGCAGAAGCCAAGCTGGGAGAGCTTGAAAAATTCCGCATGGATTACCAGCAGCAGTGGATCGACAAAGGCGCTCATGGCGTGTCGGGGCAATGGCTGATGAACTACCAGCGCTTCCTCAATCAGCTGGAAACGGCGGTGAGTCAGCAGCGCCAGAGCCTGGCATGGCATCAACAGAATCTGGAAAAGGCCCGCGGCGTCTGGCAGAAGGCCTACGCCCGTGTCGAAGGCCTGCGCAAACTGGTGCAGCGCTACATCGACGAAGCCCGCGCCATCGAAGACAAGCGCGAGCAGAAGTTGCTGGACGAACTGTCCCAGCGCCTGCCGCGGCATGAGCAGTATTGATGCCAGCGCACGCTGGGGGAACAAGACGGGTGGGAGGGCGCTTGCTCGCGAAGGCTGTGTTCCATCCGACACAGGGTAAGCGGTTGGAAACCTATTGCGAGCAAGCTCCCTCCCACCGGTACGGCATCCGCCAGCGCTTCATTTGCCGCACCCACAAACCCCTGCTACACCTTTAAGCGTCTGACGTCGTTCATATAAAAGGATCGTTTTATGTCAGTAACCTCCGATCTCTCCGAAGACGGACAAGAGTTGACCATCAAGATCCGGGGGCGCTTCGATTTTGCGGCGCATCAGGGTTTTCGCAGCGCCTATGAAGACACCAAAGACGTCAGCCGTTTCGTCGTCGATTTGCAGGGCGCCAACTACCTGGACAGCTCGGCGCTGGGCATGCTCCTGCTGCTGCGCGATCACGGCGGGGGAGAGCGGGCCGATGTCCGGCTGATCAACTGCAATGACGATGTCCTCAAGATCCTCGCGATTTCCAATTTCAACAAACTGTTCCGCATAGGCTGATCGGTGAAACCGGCGCCGGAGCGGCTGTGCATTCTCATTGCCGATGACAACGCCAGCGACCGCTTGCTGCTGTCGGCCATCGTCGGTCGTCAGGGCCACACGGTCCTCTGCGCCAGCAACGGCGTCGAAGCGGTGGAGCTGTTTCAGGCTCAGCGTCCGCAATTGATCCTCATGGACGCCATGATGCCGGTAATGGACGGCTTCGAAGCGGCGCGCCGGATCAAGCAGATGGCCGGCGAGTCACTGGTGCCCATCATCTTCCTGACCTCGCTCACCGAAGGCGAGGCGCTGGCCCGGTGTCTGGACGCCGGCGGCGACGACTTCATCGCCAAGCCCTACAACCAGCTGATTCTCGCGGCCAAGATCAACGCGATGAATCGCCTGCGCCTGCTGCAGGACACCGTTCTGCAGCAGCGCGACATGATCGCCCGGCACCATCAATATCTGCTCCACGAACAGCGTGTGGCCAAGGCCGTGTTTGATCAGGTGGCGCATTCCGGTTGCCTGAGCGCGCCCAACATTCGCTACCTGCAATCGCCCTATGCGCTGTTCAACGGTGATTTGTTGCTCGCCGCGTGGACGCCCACCGGCAATATGCACGTGCTGCTGGGGGATTTCACCGGCCATGGCTTGCCGGCGGCAGTGGGGGCGATGCCGCTGGCCGAAGTCTTCTACGGCATGACCGCCAAGGGGTACGGACTGCCGGAAACCCTGCGCGAGATGAACGCCAAGCTCAAGCGCATCCTGCCGGTGGACATGTTCTGCTGCGCGGCGCTGCTGTGCGTGAATTTCAATCAACAGTCGGTGGAGGTGTGGAACGGCGGTCTGCCCGACGGCTACCTGCTGCACGCCGACGGCCGACCGCAGACGCCGCTGGTGTCCAGCCATCTGCCGCTGGGCATCCTGAGTGCCGCCCGGTTTGACGACAACACCCACGTTTACCCCTTCGCCCACGGCGACCGAATCTTCCTGTTGTCCGACGGGGTGGTCGACAGCACCGACAACGACGGAGAGCTGTTCGGCATGGACCGGCTGCAGGAGGTCTTCGCGGCCAATCGTCAGCCGGAGCGCCTGATCGAAGAGGTGCAGTGGGCGGTCACCCGCTTCCGCGGCAAGGCCCGCGATGACGTCAGCATGGTGGAAGTGTCCTTCATTGAACCGGAACTGCTCGGCCCCCAGGCCGTGATTTACTCGGACAGCGGCGCGTCGAGCCCGCTGGACTGGTCGGCCACCTTCGAATTTCGCGGCTCGACGCTCAAGCGTTTTTATCCGCTGCCTTATCTGCTGCAGGTGCTCCAGGAAGTCCACGGCCTGCGCCTGCAAAGCAGCGCGCTGTATATCGTGCTGTCGGAGCTGTACAGCAATGCGCTGGAACACGGCGTGCTGGGCCTGGATTCGTCGCTCAAGCGCGATGCCGAAGGGTTTGCCCGCTACTACCAGCAACGAGGCCAGCGGCTGGACGAGCTGGTCTCGGGTTTCATCCGCGTGCACCTGCAGGTGGTGCCGGAGGGTTCGGGCGGACGCCTGACCCTTCGCGTGGAAGACAGCGGCCGCGGCTTTGACCCCCAGCAAGTGCTGTCCCGCCCGCCTGCGGTGGATGAGCTGTCCGGGCGCGGCTTGTCCCTGGTGCAGCGCCTGAGCAATCAATGCAGGTGGTCGTCGGATGGTCGGACCGCGTGTGTGGAGTTTGTCTGGGAGGGTCTGGCATACTCCAGCGATTCTTGATCAGGGAGTGAACAAGTGTCGGTTATTCATCTGGACGATAACGTCCTGAGCACCTTGCGCGACGTCATGGAAGATGAATTCCCGACGTTGCTGGAAGTGTTCCTCAAGGACTCCGACGAGCGCATCGTCGCGCTCCATCAATCCCTCAACCCCACCGACGCGGCCGCCCCCGCCGCGCAGCTGCCCCTGCCGGACCTCTTGGCGCTGGGCCTCAACGCCCACAGCTTCAAGGGCAGCAGCAGCAACATGGGCGCCGTGCACCTGGCCGACCTGTGCCGCCAGCTCGAAGAACTCGCCCGCAGCCCGCATCCCGTCGCCACCCCGGACCTGCTCGCATCGATCCAGGCGATCGAATCCGAGTACCGGTTGGTGCGCGGCCTTTACGAGGCCGAGCGGCGGTTGTTTGCGGTTCGGGACTGACTTCAGATTTTTGACGTCCTGGATTCGCGCGCTTCGGCTGTTGCTAGCCGCTTGCGCCCAGTTGGCACTTCTTGATGTAGGAATTTGCCCCCGCATTTCACAGACAGCGCCTACCGCGTCAAACGCCTTAAACGCCAATTGATACATCACGCCTGCAATCACCATAGCCGTCTCGACCTCCCTGTGCGCTCGGCGACAGGGACTCAACGTCACCACGGCTATGGACCTTCAACATGCACCCACCCTTGCCCCCGCTGTACACCAACGACGCTTCCCCTGAATTTCTGCGCAACCTGGATGAATCGACGTTCACGGAGGCGGAGGTCGCCGGTTTCGCCGAAGAGTCCCGGGAGGCTTATCGAAAAAACGAAGCCTACATCGCGGCCCATCCTGCCATTGGCATTCACCGACCTGCCACTGAAGGCAGCCAAAGCCGCGAAGGCGGCGTGATTACGCAAGCCTCATCGGCGCTTAGTTTCTCACTCGACGACGGCCGGGAACTGCGCATCGCCCGTAAAGGCGATCGCGTCACGTATCCCGATGGCCGCACGGCGCACATCGTCACCGGTGCAGGTGAAGCCAACAGCGATCTCGCGCTGGTGGGCAGCCGGCTGAGTAACGGTGACGAGATCATCAACACCCTGCACGCAGGCTTTGTGATGGTCGTCCGTGATGGCGTTCCCAAGGCGGCAGACTTTCTGCCACCCGTCGACGCCTAGCCAGCTGAATAAAAAGCTTCAGCGCGGCGCCGTTCAAACGGCTTTGCCGCTGGCGTTCGCTACAACGATCAATCGCATGGACGCGCAAGAAAAGCATGGATGGGATAAGCAATGACGCTCGGATATTTCCTTGGACTGGGTGACAAAACCACCTGCGGTGGCGTGGTTCTCGATGGACACGACGGCATCATGTGGGGTGATCTGCTCCATGCTCGCCAAGGCGACAGGGTGACCTGCGGGAAGGACGGCAAGATTTATCACATTGCCGGAGGCGTTTGGCATTACACCAGTGATGGAATACCGGTGGCCGGTACATTGGATAGCTTCAGCACGTGCCCCTGCAAAGCCGAACTGGTCCCGTCCTATTTCAATGCCACTTACACCCATGACGACGGCCCTGCACCACAAGCCAGCCCGAAGACTTCGGCCGCCGCGCCGCGCTCTGTTTTAGCTGCGCCATCACCCCCTGCAACCGCCCATGCCCGGTCGCCTGCGGAGGATTTGGCCGAGATCGAAGAAGAGGAAGAAGAAGTCGAGCAGGAGCAACTGATCACCGTGCGTATCGGCATGTTCTTCGACGGCACCGGCAACAACCGGGACAACACTGAAAAGGTCCAGGACTGCTTTGCCCGCGACGTGAATCTGGGGGAGTCGGCTCAAGCCATTCGCCAGTTCTGCTTGAACAATGGTTATGACGGCAACGGCGGTGCGCCTGAAGACAGTCATGGGAATGACAGCAGTAATGTGGCCAAGCTGTTTGAGCTTTATACAGATGACCGTCAAAGAAAATTATCCAAGGATGAGGATGAGGCATCACTGCCCGTCTACGTTGAGGGCATCGGTACCAGCAGCACCGCGGCCGACTCTAAATATTCCGGAAGCACTGGGCTTGGCGCACAAGGGGTCAGAACCCGAGTAGAAGAAAGTCCGGCTCGGCTTCTTGAAAGCTTACGGATCTTTCGGGGGAACAATCCCGACAAGCGCATCAAACGCGTCGAGTTCGACATTTTCGGATTCAGCCGGGGCGCAGCAGCGGCAAGGGATTTTGCCAATGAGGTACTAAAAGGTGAACGCAGTATTCTGGGCAAAGCCCTGCCTGCCGGATCGCCCGTTCTTGCGGACAACTTCTCCTGGAAGCCGCAAACAGACTTCTGCATCAACTACATCGGCATCTTCGACACGGTCGCGGCAATTGCCGGCTGGATGCACGGCGACTTCAGCGGCAATAACGGCAACAACCCCGGCATCAATATTCGCTTGTCACCTGGCGCCGCGAAAAAGATCGTCCACCTGGTTGCCAAAGACGAACGCCGCTACAACTTCTCGCTGAACAAAGCAGGTGCTGCCGACATCGTGTTGCCGGGTGTGCATTCGGACTTGGGCGGCGGCTACCGGCCTGACATGGTCGAGCGTGTGCTGCTCAGTAAACCCAGCTACAACGAAGTGCTGCACCCGGCGCCAAAGACCAGCAGCACCAGTTACACAGTCGCCAAGGCGCAATTGGAAAAACTCCGGGCGCGCTATTCCCGTTACGACCTGCCGCTGGAAATAAGCCTGTGGGACGAAGACATCGTTTCAAACGTCAGGGGTGACCGCTCCCGCGCCACACGGGTGCATGCCGCTGTCAGTGTTCAGCGCGAAGTGCGTAACGACTTGTCTTTGGTCTACCTGCGCATCATGCGCGAACTGGCGGTGCAGCACGGCGTGCCTTTTGATGCTATCGACGAAAGCGACACGAGACTGGCACTGCCGGCAGAGCTTGAGCCCATCGCCCAGAAGCTCATGGCTTACGCCCAAGGTAAAGCCAGTACCTACGGCCTGAGCGAGGCAGAAGAGCGTCTGCTTTATAAGCGCTACGTCCACCTTTCTTCGCACTGGAACCCGGTCACTCACCGCAACGCACAAAGGGATCTGGTGTTCATCAACCGCCCCGGCGACAACGACCTGCGCACAGAACATCCCAATGAATAAGCTTCTGTCGGTCATCCTCTGCGCATTGATACTCAGCGGCTGTGCCTCCGGGAACCGAAGCTCGTTGCCCTATGAAGCTTGGCACCTCAGTTTTTTTGCCCCTGATTACATGGAGGTCTGGATCGAGACCGCCGATGCCTATGGCATAAACGGAATGGTCCGCATCCAGGCAGGTAGCGGGATTCCCGCTATAGGCTATCCACGAGCCTTCAGCAAAGGTATCCCGGAAGTATTTAGAGGCGATCCGAAAGGGTGGGATGAAAGTCCGAGTCGGGGCAAAGGCAAATACGTCAAGGGCGCCGACCTGCCCAAGCAGATATACGTCCGCTGGCAATCCCTGGTCGAACCGCAGACCTATCACACGCGCATCGATATCCCGGAATCGACCCGGGAAGTCATGCGCAAGGGAGAAAGAGCGTTTTGTCGTGCTGACGGAAAATGGATCACCGACTACCGCAAAGCTATCGTCATCGGCCTGGCACCAGGTGGTATTGCCAAGGCATGGGTGACGGGCCCCTGCTTGTCGCCCATTGAGGTGACGAGGGTGCACGCCAAGGTCGATCCGACTGGGCCTTATGATGGAAAATCGGGCGGCAAGCATCGGCCGTTGTCTCCTACCTCAAAGGCTTACGTTGAGAAATTCGGCGTTCCCTATGGCTCGTGGTGATAGCTGAATGAATAAGCCTCTATCGCTAGTCTTAATAGCGCTGATACTCAGCGGCTGTACCACCGGCAACCGGAGCTCATTGCCCTATGACGCGTGGCGCTTGGGTTTTTTTGCACCGGATTACATGGAGGTCTGGATTGAGACCGCCGACGCGTATGGCATCAACGGAACGGTCCGTGTCCAGGCAGGTAGCGGGACAGCGTCAATAGGTTACCCACGGGCCCTCAGCAAAGGTATCCCAGAGGTATTTAGAGGAGATCCAAAAGGGTGGCCGGATCGTGTTGGGTGGGGGGCAGGCAAATACGTCAAGGGCGCCGACCTGCCTAAGCAGATATACGTCCGCTGGCAATCGCTGGTCGAACCGCAGACCTATCACACGCGCATCGACATCCCGGAAGCGATCCGAGAAGTCATGCGCACGGGAGAAAGAGCGTTCTGTCGGTTTACCGGAAAAACAGAAGTTCAGTACCGCAAAGCCATCGTCATCGGCCTGGCACCCGGAGGCATCGCTAAGGTCTGGGTGACAGGCCCGTGCCTGGATCCCATCGAGGTGACGAGGGTGCAAGCCAAGGTCGATCCAACCGGGCCAAATGACGGCGAGTCAAATGGCCAATACGATCCACCCTCAGCGGAATCGAGGGCGTACATCGAGAAATTCGGCGTCCCTTATGGCTCGTGGTAAATGTTCCGCCGGGCAAACTACATCGGGTTAAATCAGCGAATTTCCAAAGTGGCCCGGCAATTGCTATGTATCAACGTAATCGTGCTTTTGCGGAGATCATCATGGCCCTTGCCACCAATCCATTGCTTCAGGCTCTGACGGCTGCCAAAGCCCAGAAAGCCAGTGCCGTTAACGCGGCAAAGGCCCCAGACCCCTTGAAGCACAAAGCGTCCAGCTTTTCGGACGTCTACGCCAAACAGGCCAGCGCCAAGCCTGCGGCCTTTGATAACAGCCCGTCGAAGCCGGCAGCCGCCAAATCTTCGGCAGCCGACAACAAGCCTGCCGCCAGCGAAACGTCTGCCGCCCCTGACAAGGCCGTTGCCGGAAGCGGCAATGCATTGCCTGACAAGGCGGTGGGCGGTGCTGCCGACAAATCCACTGCCGATGGCGACGCCGACAAGCAGGACGATGCCGAGGACGCGACGGATCCGGCGCTGGCCCAGGCAGACCCAACCCTCGACCCGACGCTGCCCCCTGTGGCCGTTCAGGCCGTTGCCGATCCAGCAGCAGTGACTGATCCCGCAGCGCAGACGCCACCGGTAGATCCCTCGTTGCTGGTGGCCGGCATGCCTCAGGCAGTGCCCGCGCCGCTGGTGGAAGCGACGACCGATGATCCGGGTTTCGATCCGGACGCCGACCCACTGGAAGGCCTGACGGCGGTTCAGGTGGCGCTGCAAAACAAGGCTGAACAAAGCGCCCAGAATGGCAAAGCCGCTGCTGATGCCAGCAAGACCGGCAAAACCGATGACGCGAACACCGATGCAACGCAGGCGCTTGCCGGGAATCTGGCGGCGCTGGGCGACCAGCCTGTGGACAAGGACGGCACGCAAAGCGGCGATGACAAGGGCTTTGCCGGTTTGATCGCCGATGGCCTCAAGGACGTGAAAGCGGCGGCCGGTGACACGCGCATGGACAACTTCGCGGACCGACTGGCGGCGCTGTCGCAAGCGGCCCAGGCCAAAACCAGTGCGGCGCCGTCTGCCGCCTTGCTCAACCAGCCACTGCCGATGAACCAGAGCGGCTGGACCGAAGGCGTCGTCAACCGCGTGATGTACCTGTCGAGCATGAACCTCAAGCAGGCCGATATTCAGCTGGAGCCGGCGGAATTGGGGCGTCTGGACATCCGCGTCAATATGGCGGCGGACCAGCAGACCCAGGTCACGTTCATGAGCGCCCACGTTGGCGTGCGTGAAGCACTGGAAAGCCAGATGTCCCGCCTGCGCGACTCGTTCACGCAACAGGGCATGGGCCAGGTGGACGTCAACGTATCCGACCAGTCCCGCGGCTGGCAGCAACAGGCTCAGCAGCAGTCTGACGACAATTCCCGTGGCAACGGCAGCCGTGGCACCGGTCGCGCAGGGGGTGTGGACAGCATTGCCGACGGCGCACCGGCCGATGCCGCCGCCATCGCCGCCAGTCAGCCGTTGAGCGTGGTGGGTTCAAGCGCTGTGGATTATTACGCCTGACTTCGTCAGGGAGCTGAAAGCTATAAGCTTCAAGCCGCAAGCTCAGGAGCCGTTCGCGATGGACTTGGAGGAGTGAGCTTGCTCGCGATGAGGTGTGTCGGGCCTAGTGGATTTGGCTGACAGAATGCAATCGCGAGCAAGCTCACTCCTACATTGATTTTCCGGCCGGACCAATACAGGCGGCGAGTCGCGCAAGGGACCATGGAACCCTACGCAACCCGCCGCTTTTCTCTTTCAGCTTGAAGCTTAAAGCTCACAGCTGCTTTTATGGCACAACCCTTGCTCTCCCTCTGTCACGCATCAGCGAACCCTTGAATTGTGACGGATTATTGGCATGGCGAAGAGTGACGACGCAGCAGCAGTGGCAGGCCCCGCAAAAAAAGGCAAGCTCAAGCTTATTCTTATGGTGGTCGTGGCATTGCTGTTGGCGATCGGTCTGTCCGTTGGCGCGACCTGGTTCTTCATGCACAAAGCGCAAAGCAAGCCCGACGAGGCTGCAGTGGCGGCGGCTGCGGCCAACACCAAGAAAGAAGCGATCTTCGAGCCCCTGACCCCCCCCTTTGTTGTGAACTACAACGTCAACGGCCGTCAGCGCTACATGCAGGTCAGCATTACCATGCTGGCCCGCGACAAAGCTGACCTCGAAGCACTCAAGGTTCACATGCCGGTCATCCGCAATAATCTGGTGATGATGTTCTCCGGCCAACCCTTCGATACCATTGCGACGTCGGTCGGCATGGAAATGCTGCGCCAGAAGGCGACAGCCAGCGTGCAGGAAGTGGCGCAGAAAGAACTCGGCAAGACCGTGATCGATCAGCTGCTTTTCACTAACTTCGTATTGCAGTAGGACCACGACATGGCCGTGCAAGACCTGCTGTCCCAGGATGAGATCGACGCGCTGTTGCATGGCGTGGACGATGGTCTGGTGCAGACCGAAAGTATCGCGGAACCGGGCAGCGTCAAAAGTTATGACCTGACCAGCCAGGACCGGATCGTGCGGGGACGCATGCCGACCCTGGAAATGATCAACGAGCGTTTCGCCCGCTACACCCGCATCAGCATGTTCAACCTGCTGCGCCGTTCGGCGGATGTGGCGGTGGGCGGCGTGCAGGTGATGAAGTTCGGCGAGTACGTGCATTCGCTGTACGTGCCCACCAGTCTGAACCTGGTCAAGATCAAGCCGTTGCGCGGCACCGCACTGTTCATCCTCGACGCCAAGCTGGTGTTCAAGCTGGTGGACAACTTTTTTGGCGGCGATGGCCGTCACGCCAAGATCGAGGGTCGTGAATTCACGCCGACCGAGTTGCGGGTGGTGCGCATCGTCCTCGATCAGGCCTTCATCGATCTGAAGGAAGCCTGGCAGGCGATCATGGAAGTCAACTTCGAGTACATCAACTCCGAAGTGAACCCGGCCATGGCCAACATCGTCGGCCCCAGCGAAGCCATTGTCGTGTCCACGTTCCACATCGAACTCGATGGCGGCGGCGGGGACCTGCACGTGACCATGCCGTATTCGATGATCGAGCCGGTGCGGGAAATGCTCGACGCCGGTTTCCAGTCCGACATCGACGATCAGGACGAACGCTGGGTCAACGCCCTCAAGCAGGACGTGCTGGATGTGTCGGTGCCGCTCAACGCCACCGTGGCCCGTCGTCAGCTCAAGCTGCGCGACATCCTGCACATGCAGCCGGGCGACGTGATCCCGATGGAATTGCCCGAAGACATGATCATGCGCGCCAATGGCGTGCCAACCTTCAAGGTCAAGCTGGGTTCGCACAAGGGCAATCTCGCCCTGCAAGTGATCGAACCCATAGAGCGCCGCTGAGCATCACCGTCAGCGTCAGAATGTAGCGTGTAAATGAATCAATGTTCACCGAGGACACCATGGCTGATGATAAAGATATGACTTCCGCAGAAGACCAGGCCCTGGCCGATGAGTGGGCCGCTGCATTGGGTGAATCCGGTGATGGCGGTCAGGATGACATCGACGCCTTGCTGGCCGCCGATGCCGGGCATTCGTCCTCCAGCCGTCTGCAGATGGAAGAGTTTGGCGGCATGCCCAAGCACAACGGCCCGGTGACGCTGGACGGTCCGAACCTGGACGTGATCCTGGACATTCCCGTGTCGATTTCCATGGAAGTGGGCAGCACCGACATCAACATCCGCAACCTGCTTCAGCTCAACCAGGGCTCGGTGATCGAACTCGATCGCCTGGCCGGTGAGCCGCTCGACGTGCTGGTCAACGGCACCTTGATCGCTCACGGTGAAGTGGTGGTGGTCAACGAAAAGTTCGGCATCCGCCTGACCGACGTGATCAGTCCGAGCGAACGCATCAAGAAGCTGCGTTAAGTGAAGGGTTTCAAGAACGCCGTGTGGGCCTTGCCGCTCTGGGCGCTGTCGTTCGCCGCGCTGGCGGCGGAACCGGCGACGGCCCCGGCGGCCGCTGCCCCACCCGTTGCGCCCGCGACGCCGGCACTGACCGCCGCCAGCAGTGCGATGAGCACCGGCATCGGCGGTCAACTGGTGCAACTGATGCTGGGCCTGCTGTTGGTGGTCGGCCTGATTTTCGTGCTTGCCTGGCTGATGCGCCGGGTACAGCGCGCCGGGCCTGCGGGCAATCAGGTCATCGAACTGCTGGGTTCCCGCGCCTTGGGTCCCCGGGATCGGCTGGTGCTGGTGCAGGTCGGCAATGAACAGATTCTGCTGGGCGTGACGCCCGGTCGCATCACCCCGCTGCATGTGATGAACGAGCCGGTGCACGTGCCTGAATCGCAATCCGCCACGCCCGAGTTCGCGCGGCGCCTGATGGACGCGCTGGGCAACAAAGGCACGGGCGGCAAGGGCGTGAGCAACAAGGGCACGGACAACAGGTTGTGATTAGCCCGCTGTGGTTAATTTGCTTTGATCAAAGGGTTCAGAAGGAAGAGAGCTGATGCGCATTGTTTTGACGCTGCTGCTGGTGTTGGCAGCGCCGCTGGCGTTTGGCGCCGACCCGTTGTCGATTCCCGCGATTACCCTGGGCACGGGCGCCAACGGTCAGCAGGAGTATTCGGTCAGCCTGCAAATCCTGCTGATCATGACCGCGTTGAGCTTTATCCCGGCGTTCGTGATGCTGATGACCAGCTTCACGCGGATCATCATCGTGTTTTCGATCCTGCGTCAGGCCCTGGGCCTGCAGCAGACGCCGTCCAACCAGATCCTCACCGGCATGGCCCTGTTTCTGACCATGTTCATCATGGCGCCGGTGTTCGATCGGGTGAACGTGGACGCGTTGCAGCCGTACCTGGCCGAGAAGCTCAGCGCCCAGGATGCGGTGGCCAAGGCCGAAGTGCCGATCAAGGATTTCATGCTCGCCCAGACACGCTCCAGCGATCTTGAGCTGTTCATGCGCCTGTCCAAGCGCACCGACATCGCGACCCCGGATCAGGCGCCGCTGACGATTTTGGTCCCGGCGTTTGTCACCTCCGAACTCAAGACCGCTTTCCAGATCGGCTTCATGATCTTCATTCCCTTCCTGATCATCGACCTGGTCGTGGCCAGCGTGCTGATGGCCATGGGCATGATGATGCTGTCGCCGCTGATCATTTCGTTGCCGTTCAAAATCATGCTGTTCGTGCTGGTGGATGGCTGGGCGCTGATTATCGGAACGCTGGCCGGCAGTTTCGGTGGCGTATGAACCCGTTTGACGAGGAGCACCTGGCATGACCCCGGAAGTAGCAGTTGACCTGTTCCGTGAGGCGTTATGGCTGACTACCACCATGGTGGCGATTCTGGTGGTGCCCAGTCTGATCGTCGGCCTGCTGGTGTCGATGTTTCAGGCCGCGACCCAGATCAACGAACAGACCCTGGGCTTTCTCCCCCGTCTGCTGGTGATGCTGATCACGCTGATCGTGGTGATGCCGTGGTTGATCCAGACGTTCATGGAGTACATCACCACTCTGTACACCAGCATTCCGCAAGTGATTGGCTGACCGGCGATGGATCCCGTGCTGGCGCTCACCGACACCCAGATCAGTACCTGGGTGGCCACGTTCATGCTGCCGATGTTCCGCATCGCCGCATTGCTGATGACCATGCCCATCATCGGCGGGACCCTGGTGCCGACGCGGGTTCGCCTGTACCTGGCGCTGGCGATGACTGTGGTGGTGGCGCCCACCTTGCCGCCGATGCCCGAAGTGCATGCCCTGGACCTCAGCGGGCTGATCCTGATCGCCCAGCAAATCATCATCGGCGCGGCCCTGGGCCTGTCGCTGCAGTTATTTTTTCAGTCGTTCGTGATTGCCGGGCAGATCGTCGGGATCCAGATGGGCATGGGTTTCGCGTCCATGGTCGACCCGGTCAACGGTGTGTCGGTGGCGGTGGTCGGGCAGTTCTTCACTATGTTGGTGACGTTGCTGTTTCTGGCCATGAACGGGCACCTGGTGGTGTTTGAAACCCTGATCGAAAGCTTCACCACCCTGCCGGTGGGCGAGGGGCTGCTGACCGCCAACATCTGGGACCTGGTGCTGCGGCTGGGCTGGGTCCTGGGCGCAGCGCTGGTGCTGGTGTTGCCGGCGATCACGGCGCTGCTGGTGGTCAACATCGCCATGGGCGTGATGACCCGGGCGGCGCCGCAGTTGAACATCTTCTCGATTGGTTTTCCGGTGACACTGGTGCTGGGGATGGGGATTTTGTGGGTCACCCTCGGCGACATTCTCAATCAGTACCAGCCGCTGGCGGTCGACGCCTTGCAGTTGCTACGCGACATGGTCAGGGCGCGCTGATATGGCCGAAAACGAGAACGGTCAGGACAAGACAGAAGACCCCACGGACAAACGCAAGAAGGACTCCAGGGAGAAGGGCGAGATCGCCCGCTCCAAGGAGCTCAACACCGTCGCGATCATGATCGTCGGTGCCGGCGGTCTGCTGGCGTTCGGCGGCGCCCTGGCCGAGATGATGATGCAGCTGATGCGCGACAACTTCACCATCACCCGCGAAGCGCTCATGGACGAAGGCTCCATGAGCCGGATGCTGATGGTCTCCGGCAAGGCGGCGTTGCTGGCCATGCAGCCGCTGTTGTTGTCACTGATGCTGGCGTCGATCATCGGCCCGATTTCCCTGGGCGGCTGGCTGTTCGCCGCGGGCTCCATGGCCCCGAAATTCAGCCGCATGAACCCGGCTGCGGGCCTCAAGCGGATGTTTTCCCCCAAGGCGTTGATCGAACTGGTGAAGTCGTTCGCCAAGTTTCTGATTGTGCTGGCGGTGGCGATTGTCGTGCTGGCCAAGGACAAGGATGACCTGGTCGCCATCGCCCACGAACCCATCGAAATGGCGGTGATCCACAGCCTGCAGCTGGTGGGCTGGAGCACCCTGTGGATGGCGTTCGGGCTGATCATCATCGCGGCGGTGGATGTGCCGGTGCAGCTGTGGGAAGCGCACAAGAAACTGCTGATGACCAAGCAGGAAGTGCGCGACGAGCACAAGGACAGTGAAGGGCGCCCCGAGGTCAAGCAGCGGATTCGCCAGTTGCAGCGCGATATGTCGCAGCGACGCATGATGTCGGCCATTCCCGAGGCGGACGTGATCATCACCAACCCGACCCACTACGCCGTGGCGCTCAAATACGACGCGGAGAAGGGCGGGGCGCCGATCCTGCTGGCCAAGGGCAGCGACTTCGTTGCCCTGAAGATCCGCGAAATCGGCGGGCAGCACGGCATCCTGCTGCTGGAGTCCCCGGCGCTGGCGCGTTCGATCTACTACAGCACCGAGCTGGATCAGGAAATCCCGGCCGGGCTGTACCTGGCGGTGGCGCAGGTGCTGGCGTACGTCTACCAGATCCGCCAATACCACGCCGGCCGCGGCAAACGCCCCAACCCCCTGGGCGACACCCTGCCCATTCCGCCCGATTTGCGGCGTGATGAGTGATCGCGATGGTCGCCGATCGCCTGAAGAACTGTGTGGGAGGGCGCTTGCTCGCGATGATCATCCCGACGCCGCAGATGTGTCGGACGTACTACCGCCATCGCGAGCAAGCTCCCTTCCACCATTAAATGACTGTCGCACAGGCTGTAGGAGCGAATTCATTCGCGAATCGGTGTTATGGGCGTCGGCTCTTGGTCGCTCCCGCGCTCCGCGTGGTAGCGCCTCGAATGACGCTCCGCGTCAAGGGGCGCGGAGCGTCCGGGGCTGCATTCCCACGCGGAGCGTCCGGAACGATCAGTGTCAGGCCGGACCTCTGATGATCGCTCCCGCGCTCTGCGTGGTAGCGCTTTGAATGACGTTCCGCGTCAAGGGACGCGGAGCGTCCGTGGCTGCATTCCCACGCGGAGCGTGAGGAACGATCAGTGTCAGGCCGGACCTCTGATGATCGCTTCCACGCTCTGCGTGGTAGCGCTTCGAATGACGTTCCGCGTCAAGGGGCGCGGAGCGTACGGGGCTGCATTCCCACGCAGAGCGTGAGGAACGATCAACGTTTCGCGAATGAATTCGCTCCTACAGGGATGCTTCCCCGGCTGGGCCGTCTGTGGGAGGGAGGATTCGCGCCTGCAGGTAGGCATCATGCTGGGCTGCATTGCCTCCGCTCCATTTTCTGAATACTGGCATTCTGATATTTTTTTCGGCGCGCCAGAAGTTGGACCCCTTCTTGCAATATCCGCGTTAGGTCGCCCTACGGCGTCAAAAGTTTGATTTAGCGCGCAGGTAACGAATTGGATCGCTCTCAATTACTCAGCAGTGCCCGCAGCAACCTGTCCGGTTTAGGTCGCGGGCAATTGGGTGTGCCGTTGCTGTTGCTGGTCATGCTGGCAATGATGATGTTGCCGATGCCGCCGTTTCTGCTGGACGTGTTCTTCACGTTCAACATTGCGCTGTCCATCGTGGTGTTGCTGGTCTGTGTGTACGCGTTGCGCCCGCTGGATTTCTCGGTGTTCCCGACCATCCTGCTGGTGGCGACCCTGTTGCGTCTGGCGCTGAACGTGGCGTCGACCCGCGTGGTGATGCTTCACGGCCAGGACGGTCACGCCGCCGCTGGTAAGGTGATCCAGGCCTTCGGTGAGGTGGTGATCGGCGGTAACTACGTGGTCGGTATCGTAGTGTTTGCGATCCTGATGATCATCAACTTCGTGGTGGTGACCAAAGGTGCCGGCCGGATCTCCGAGGTGAGCGCGCGGTTCACCCTCGACGCGATGCCCGGCAAGCAGATGGCCATCGACGCCGACCTCAACGCCGGTCTGATTGATCAACCGCAAGCCAAGGCCCGTCGCCTTGAAGTCGCCCAGGAAGCCGAGTTCTACGGTTCCATGGACGGCGCCAGCAAATTCGTGCGCGGTGACGCCATCGCCGGTTTGCTGATCCTCTTTATCAACCTGATCGGCGGCATGCTGGTCGGTATCTTCCAGCACAACATGACTTTTGCCGACGCCGGCAAGGTCTACGCGCTGCTGACCATCGGTGACGGTTTGGTGGCGCAGTTGCCGTCCCTGCTGTTGTCCACCGCTGCCGCCATCATGGTGACCCGTGCGTCGGGTTCCGAAGACATGGGCAAGCTGATCAATCGCCAGATGTTCAGCACGCCCAAGGCGCTGGCAGTGTCGGCGGGCATCATGATCGTCATGGGCCTGGTGCCCGGCATGCCGCACTTCTCGTTCATCAGCCTCGGGCTCTTGGCGGCCGGTGGCGCGTACCTGCTCTGGAAAAAACAGGATCAGGTCAAGGTCATGGCGTTGCAGGAGGTCAAGCGTCAACAGGAGCTGCTGCCGTCGCCGACCCGCTCGCAGGAATCCAAGGAGCTGGGCTGGGATGACGTGACCCCCATCGACATGATCGGCCTGGAAGTGGGCTACCGCCTGATTCCGCTGGTGGACCGCAATCAAGGCGGTCAACTGCTGGCGCGGATCAAGGGCGTGCGCAAGAAGCTGTCTCAGGAACTGGGCTTTCTGATGCCCACTGTCCATATTCGCGACAACCTCGACCTGGCGCCCAGCGCCTACCGCCTGACGCTGATGGGCGTGACCCTGGCCGAAGCCGAGATTTACCCGGACCGCGAACTGGCGATCAACCCCGGCCAAGTGTTCGGCAGCCTCAATGGCATCAACGCCAAAGACCCGGCGTTCGGCCTGGAAGCGGTGTGGATCGAAATCAGCCAGCGAGCGCAAGCGCAATCCCTCGGCTATACCGTGGTAGATGCCAGCACGGTGGTTGCCACTCACTTGAACCAGATCTTGTACAAGCACTCCCATGAATTGATCGGGCATGAAGAAGTGCAGCAGTTGATGCAATTGCTGGCCAAGGGCTCGCCCAAGCTGGCTGAAGAGCTGGTTCCGGGCATTCTGTCGCTGTCGGCGCTGCTCAAGGTGTTGCAGGCGTTGCTGGCCGAGCAGGTGCCGGTGCGCGACATCCGCAGCATCGCCGAAGCCATCGCCAACAACGCTGCGCGGAGTCAAGATACCGCCGCGCTGGTGGCGGCCGTACGGGTCGGTTTGTCCCGAGCAATCGTGCAAAGCATTGTGGGCATTGAGCCGGAGCTGCCAGTTATCACGCTGGAGCCAAGGTTGGAACAGATATTGCTCAATAGTCTGCAGAAGGCCGGTCAGGGTCAGGAAGAAGGCGTTTTGCTGGAACCGAGCATGGCGGAAAAGCTGCAGCGTTCGTTGATCGACGCAGCGCAGCGCCAGGAGATGCAGGGCCAGCCGGTTATTTTGTTGGTTGCAGGCCCGGTTCGCGCCATGTTGTCCCGCTTTGGACGCCTGGCTGTACCGAACATGCATGTATTGGCGTATCAGGAAATTCCTGACAACAAGCAAGTCACCATCGTAGCGACTGTCGGGCCGAACGGCTGAGGTAGTGAGTCATGCAAGTTAAGCGTTTTTTCGCCGCCGATATGCGACAAGCCATGAAACTGGTTCGTGATGAATTGGGCGCCGAAGCGGCCATCATCGGGAACCGGCGGATTGCCGGTGGCGTGGAACTGACTGCCGCGCTCGATTACAAACTGTCGGCGCTGGCGCCGCGTGTCCCGAACATCGAACTCGAAGACGAGCTGCGCAAGACCCAGTCGCGCATCGTCTCGGCCCAGGCCGAACTCGGCACCCGTGGCGAACTGGATACCTCGTCGACCAACCGCCAGCTGTTCGCCGGCCTGCCGTTGAGCGACGACGAAAAACACATCGAGCCGACGCTGGATGAACCGTTCCGTCCCTCGGTCCACGCGGCTGTCGCGGCGGACCGTGCAGAGCGTGCAGCGTACGCAGAACCCGCGGGCGGGCAGCGTGCCTTTGAGTCGATGCGCTCCGAATTGAATGGCCTGCGCGAGTTGCTCGAAGTGCAACTCGGCTCTCTAGCCTGGAACCAGCTGCAAGGCAGTCGCCCGGCCCAGGCCAACCTGTGGCGTCGTCTGCAACGCGTCGGCCTGTCGGGCCCGTTGTCCCGCGACCTGCTGGCGATGGTGCCCAACACCGATGACCAACAGCACGCCTGGCGCATGCTGCTGGCGAACCTGGCGCGGATGATCGCGACGCCGGACGAAGAGCCACTGGAAGAGGGCGGTGTGATCGCCATGGTCGGCCCTGCCGGCATGGGCAAAACCACCACGCTGGCCAAGCTGGCGGCCCGGTACGTATTGAAATACGGCGCACAGAACATCGCGCTGGTGAGCATGGACAGTTTCCGGATCGGCGCCCAGGAGCAATTGAAAACCCTGGGCCGGATCCTGAATGTGCCCGTCACCCACGTCGATCCGGGGCAATCCCTGGCTCAGGCGCTGGAACCTTTACTGCGCAAGCGCGTGGTGCTGATCGATACCGCAGGCCTGCAGGCCAGCGATCCAGCCCTGCGTTTGCAACTCGAAAGCCTTGCGGGGCGCGGCATCAAGTCGCGCAACTACCTGGTACTGGCAACCACCAGCCAGAAGCAAGTGCTCTCGGCGGCTTATCACAGCTACAAACGTTGCGGTCTGGCCGGGTGCATCCTGACCAAACTGGATGAAACAGCCAGTCTCGGAGAGGTGTTGAGTTTGGCGATCAGTCATGAATTGCCTGTGGCCTATCTAACCGATGGACCGCGGATCCCGGATGATCTGCATTTGCCGCGTCGGCACCAGTTGGTGAGTCGAGCGGTCAGCGTGCAGATGCAGGAGGAGCCAAGCGAGGAAGCGATGGCGGATATGTTTGCGGATCTTTATCACAGCCCTGGCAAGCGCGTGGGTTAGGTGAAGAATATGACACTGGAATGCACCCACTTCGCTGGTCTGCCAGGCATTGTTCGTACCACGAACGTGCAGCCCGACATGTGGCTTAGGTCTAAGCAAGACAAGGTAAACAATTAACATGGGCAGCATGCATCCCGTACAGGTTATTGCAGTGACCGGTGGCAAAGGTGGCGTAGGCAAGACGAACGTGTCGGTGAACCTTTCACTGGCGCTGGCCGAGCTTGGACGCCGCGTCATGTTGCTGGACGCCGATCTGGGTCTGGCCAACGTCGACGTGCTGCTGGGGCTTACGCCAAAACGCACCCTTGCCGACGTCGTTGAAGGTCGATGCGAGCTGCGCGACGTCCTGCTGCAGGGCCCGGGCGGTATCCGCATCGTGCCGGCGGCGTCCGGCACCCAGAGCATGGTCCACCTGACCCCGGCGCAACACGCAGGGCTGATTCAGGCGTTCAGCGACATCGGCGACAACCTGGACGTGCTGGTGATCGACACCGCTGCCGGGATCGGCGAGTCGGTGGTGAGTTTCGTGCGCGCCGCCCAGGAAGTGCTGCTGGTGGTGTGCGACGAGCCGACCTCGATCACGGACGCCTACGCCCTGATCAAGTTGCTCAACCGCGACTACGGCATGAACCGTTTCCGGGTCCTGGCCAACATGGCACAGAGCCCGCAGGAAGGTCGCAACCTGTTCGCCAAGCTGACCAAGGTCACCGACCGCTTCCTCGACGTCGCCCTGCAGTACGTAGGCGCGGTGCCGTACGACGAATGCGTGCGCAAGGCCGTGCAGAAACAACGCGCGGTGTACGAAGCGTTTCCCCGTTCCAAGTGCTCGCTGGCGTTCAAGGCCATCGCGCAGAAAGTGGACACCTGGCCGCTGCCGGCCAATCCGCGTGGGCATCTCGAATTTTTCGTCGAACGCCTGGTGCATCAGACCAGCGCAGGGCCAGTGTCATGACAGCAAGTGGGTATCGCATGTACAGCAAATCGTCCCGTGATTCCCAGTATGAGCTGATCGAGCGCTATGCGCCCTTGGTCAAGCGGATTGCCTATCACTTGCTGGCGCGTCTGCCAGCCAGCGTGCAGGTCGAAGACTTGATCCAGGCCGGCATGATCGGGCTGCTCGAAGTGTCGACCAAGTACGACTCCACCAAAGGCGCCAGCTTTGAAACCTACGCCGGGATTCGTATCCGTGGCGCGATGCTCGATGAAGTGCGCAAGGGTGACTGGGCGCCTCGCTCGGTGCACCGCAACACGCGCATGGTCAGCGACGCGATTCGTTCAATCGAAGCGAAAACCGGGCGTGACGCTAAAGATCACGAAGTTGCGGCCGAACTCCAATTGAGTCTCGACGATTACTACGGGATTTTGAACGATACCTTGGGCAGCCGGCTGTTCAGTTTCGACGACCTGTTACAGGACGGCGAACATGAAGGGCTGCACGAGGACGGCGCAAGCCAGTCGCTCGAGCCGTCGCGGGATCTGGAAGACGAGCGTTTCCAGAGCGCGTTGGCCGAGGCCATCGCCAATCTGCCAGAGCGTGAACGCCTGGTGTTGGCGCTGTACTACGACGAAGAGCTGAACCTCAAGGAAATCGGTGAGGTCCTGGGTGTCAGCGAATCACGGGTCAGCCAGTTGCACAGCCAGTGCGCCGCGCGTTTGCGAGGGCGTCTGGGAGAATGGCGAGCACGTTGACAGACCCGCAACGCACGTTGCGTGTCGTGTTCTGCCGCATTTATTTGCCAAGCCCGTCGTGGTTTCGTGCAGCCCGGTCAGCGAGCTGTGCCGGTATTGATTGAACGCGCGTCCAGGTGCTGGACGCGTTAAAGACTGCTTGGAGGTCGAATTGGACAAGAACATGAAAATCCTCATCGTTGATGACTTCTCAACGATGCGGCGGATCATAAAAAACCTGTTGCGTGACCTTGGGTTCACCAACACGGCCGAAGCAGATGACGGCATCACCGCCTTGCCGATGTTGCAAAGCGGCTCGTTTGATTTTCTGGTGACCGACTGGAACATGCCGGGCATGTCCGGCATCGACCTGCTGCGTCAGGTGCGTGCCGACGAGCGCCTGCGCAGTCTGCCGGTGTTGATGGTCACCGCTGAAGCCAAGCGTGAGCAGATCATCGAAGCCGCACAGGCCGGTGTCAACGGGTACGTCGTCAAGCCTTTCACAGCGCAAGTACTGAAAGAAAAAATCGAGAAGATATTCGAGCGCGTCAATAGCTGATGTTCGCTGCGAGGGCGCTATGGATTCCAAAGATTCGACAATGGGTGACTTTGAGTCAACCCTGAAGAAACACGCACAGCAGCTGGTCGAAAGCCTTGAAAAAGGCAAGTTCGGCGACGCCGTGCAACTGATCCATGAGCTGAACCAGACCCGGGATCGCGGCCTGTATCAGGAAGTCGGCAAGCTGACGCGTGAGCTGCACAGCGCCATCGTCAACTTCCAGATCGACCCGAGCATGCCCCAGGCCGAAGAGGTCTCTCAGATCACCGACGCGACAGAGCGCTTGTCGTACGTGGTCCGGCTGACCGAGAACGCAGCCAATCGGACCATGGATCTGGTGGAGCAAAGCACCCCGTTGATGAACGGGCTCACCACCGACGCCCAGGCCTTGAGCGCCGACTGGGGCCGCTTCATGCGGCGCGAGATCAGTGCCGAAGAGTTTCGCGACCTGGCCCGCCGTGTCGACACGTTCCTGACCCGCAGCGAGCAGGAGACCCACGAAGTGGCGGGCCACCTGAACAACATTCTGCTGGCCCAGGATTACCAGGACCTCACCGGTCAGGTGATCAAGCGCGTGACGCAGTTGGTGACCGAAGTCGAGAGCAACCTGCTCAAGCTGGTACTCATGGCCAGCCAGGTCGACCGCTTCGCGGGCATCGAACACGACCAGGAAGTCTTCCGTCAGCAAAAAGAACAGGAAAAACTTCACTCCAAGGGTGAAGGTCCGCAGATTCATGCCGATAAACGTGAAGACGTCGTATCCGGTCAGGATGATGTAGACGATCTGCTATCCAGCCTGGGTTTCTAGGTTCTGAGTCAACAGCGGTGGTGAGCCGGCGGCGTGATGTTTGACCGCCCCCGGATCACCCCCACTGACGGCTTAGCCCACGACCTGGATCGGTTGACGGTTAAATTTTAGGAGCACCCCCCCAATGAGCTTCGGCGCCGATGAAGAAATCCTTCAGGATTTTCTGGTTGAGGCCGGCGAGATTCTGGAGCAACTGTCCGAGCAACTGGTCGAGCTGGAAAGCCGCCCGGATGACGCTGACTTGCTCAATGCAATTTTTCGCGGTTTTCACACTGTAAAAGGGGGCGCCGGCTTCCTCCAGCTCAATGAGCTGGTTGAATGCTGCCACATCGCCGAAAACGTCTTCGACATCCTGCGCAAAGGTGAGCGCCGGGTCGATTCCGAGCTCATGGACGTGGTGCTTGAAGCCCTGGACGCGGTCAACGCCATGTTCGGCGAAGTCCGTGAACGCACCGAAGTCACCCCGGCAACGCCGGAGTTACTGGCTGCGCTGGCGCGTCTGGCCGAGCCTGCTGCTGCGGACGAAGTGGCCGTCGCCGCTCCCGTAGCTGCCGAGCCTGTCGCCGACCCGTCGGACGACATCACCGATGACGAATTCGAGCAATTGCTGGATTCGCTCAACGCCGTCAAGGCCCAGGCCGCCGGCGGCAAAGTATCCGCGCCGATCGCCGCGCCGGTTGCCCCTGCGCCGCCCGCTGCCGCACCGGCTGCCAAAGCCAGCGACGACATCACCGACGCCGAATTTGAATCGCTGCTGGATCAACTGCACGGCAAGGGCCAGTTCGCCGTGGATGCGGTGGCAACCCCTGCGCCGCCAGCCCCGGCGGTCAGCACCTCGTCCGATGAAATCACCGACGACGAATTTGAATCGCTGCTGGACCAGTTGCACGGCAAAGGCAGCTTCTCGGTCGATTCTACCGTCACCGACTTGCCAGTTGCTGACGCCCCGGTAGCCCCACCTGCACCTGCCGCCAGCGGTGGCAAACCGTCGGACGAAATCAGCGACAACGAATTCGAAGACCTGCTGGACCAACTGCACGGCAAGGGCAAGTTCGAGCCTGACGCCATTGCCAGCGCCCCGGCTGCGGTCTCGGCACCGGCCAAAAAAGCCGAGCCTGCAAAATCGCCGGCGCCTGCTGCACCCCCTGCGGCCAAGGCGGCTGCGCCTGCCAAAGCCGCTGCGCCTGCGGCCGAGAAGTCCGAAGCCGAAACCACTGTGCGGGTTGACACCGCGCGGCTGGACGAAATCATGAACATGGTCGGCGAACTGGTGCTGGTGCGTAACCGCCTGGTGCGCCTGGGTGCCAACAGCGCAGACGAAGCCATGTCCAAGGCCGTGTCCAATCTGGACGTGGTCACCGCTGACTTGCAGACCGCGGTGATGAAGACGCGGATGCAGCCGATCAAGAAAGTCTTCGGCCGCTTCCCGCGACTGGTCCGCGATCTGGCGCGTCAGTTGAAGAAAGAAATCGCTCTGGAACTGGTGGGTGAAGAAACCGACCTGGACAAGAACCTGGTCGAGGCACTGGCCGATCCGCTGGTCCACTTGGTGCGCAACGCGGTCGACCACGGCATCGAGTCGCCGGAAGAGCGCGAGGCATCGGGCAAGCCCCGGGGCGGGCGCGTCATTCTCTCGGCCGAACAGGAAGGCGACCACATCCTGCTGTCGATTTCCGATGACGGCAAGGGCATGGACCCGGCTGTGCTGCGAGCGATCGCGGTCAAGCGTGGGGTGATGGACAAGGACGCCGCCGACCGCCTGAGCGACAGCGACTGCTACAACCTGATTTTCGCGCCGGGCTTCTCGACCAAGACCGAGATTTCCGACGTGTCGGGCCGTGGCGTGGGCATGGACGTGGTGAAAACCAAGATTTCCCAGCTCAATGGCTCGATCAACATCTACTCGACCAAGGGCCAGGGCTCGAAGATCGTGATCAAGGTGCCGTTGACCCTGGCGATCATGCCGACGCTGATGGTGATGCTGGGCAACCAGGCGTTCGCCTTCCCGCTGGTCAACGTCAACGAGATCTTCCACCTGGACCTGTCGAGAACCAACGTCGTCGACGGTCAGGAAGTGGTCATCGTGCGCGACAAAGCGCTGCCGCTGTTCTACCTCAAGCGCTGGCTGGTCAGCTCCGCCGCTCACGAAGAGCAGCGCGAAGGCCACGTGGTGATCCTCTCGGTCGGCACCCAGCGCATCGGCTTTGTCGTCGATCAACTGGTGGGTCAGGAAGAGGTGGTGATCAAGCCGCTGGGCAAGATGCTGCAAGGCACGCCGGGCATGTCGGGCGCCACCATCACCGGTGACGGTCGCATCGCCTTGATCCTTGATGTACCGAGCATGCTCAAGCGTTACGCCGCACGGCGTATTTGATTCTGAGCGAGCGGGGCCCTTCGGGGCTCACGCGTTCTATGGAGTGGTTATGGCAGTCAAGGTTCTTGTCGTTGACGATTCGGGGTTTTTCCGTCGACGCGTCTCGGAAATTCTCTCTTCGGACCCGACCATTCAAGTGGTCGGTACTGCGACCAACGGCAAGGAAGCCATCGAACAAGCCCTGGCGCTCAAGCCTGATGTGATCACCATGGACTACGAAATGCCGATGATGGATGGCATCACGGCGGTTCGTCACATCATGCAGCGCTGCCCGACGGCGGTTCTGATGTTCTCTTCACTGACCCACGAAGGCGCCCGGGTGACCCTGGATGCGTTGGACGCCGGTGCCGTGGATTTCCTGCCGAAGAATTTCGAAGACATCTCGCGCAACCCCGAGAAGGTCAAGCAGATGCTGTGCGAGAAAGTGCACAGCATCTCTCGCAGCAATCGGCGTGTCGGCGGCTATGCCAGCACGCCTGCCGCAGCGCCTGCACCGGCGAGCGCCGCGCCTTCTACGGCCAGTGCTTCTCACAGCACGCTGGCCACGCCGCGTCGTGTGCCAGCCCCTGCGCCACGCACGGCTTCGCCGGCTGCAAGCGCTGCGCCCGCCCATCACGCGCCGTCTTCGCCACCGCCCAAACGCAAAGCCTACAAGCTGGTAGCGATCGGCACGTCCACGGGCGGCCCGGTGGCGTTGCAGCGCGTATTGACGCAACTGCCGGCAAACTTCCCGGCGCCCATCGTGTTGATTCAGCACATGCCGGCGGCGTTCACCAAAGCGTTCGCCGAGCGGCTGGACAAGCTGTGCCGCATCAGCGTCAAGGAAGCCGAGGACGGCGACATTTTGCGTCCGGGCCTGGCCCTGTTGGCCCCCGGCGGCAAGCAAATGATGGTGGACGGGCGCGGCGCGGTGAAAATCCTGCCGGGTGACGAACGCCTCAATTACAAGCCGTGCGTGGACATCACCTTCGGCTCGGCGGCCAAGTCCTATGGCGACAAAGTGCTGGCGGTGGTCTTGACCGGCATGGGCGCCGATGGTCGCGAAGGCGCGCGTCTGCTCAAGCAGGGCGGCAGCCACATCTGGGCGCAGGACGAGGCCAGTTGCGTGATCTACGGCATGCCGATGGCCATCGTCAAAGCCGACCTGGCCAACGCCGTCTACCCGCTCGATGACATCGGTCGCCACCTGGTCGAGGCGTGCATCTGATGGATGTGCTCAGCCTGATCGGGATCATCCTCGCGTTCGTCGCCATCATCGGCGGCAACTTTCTGGAAGGCGGGCACCTGGGCGCGTTGCTCAATGGCCCGGCGGCCTTGATCGTACTGGGTGGCACCCTGGCGGCGTGCCTGCTGCAGACGCCCATGAGTGCATTCAAACGGGCGATCCAGATTTTCGGCTGGATTCTGTTCCCGCCGCGCATCGACATGCCGGGCGGCATTGACCGGGTGATCAACTGGAGCCTGACCGCGCGCAAGGAAGGCCTGCTGGGGCTGGAATCCATCGCTGATTCCGAGCCTGATCCGTACGCGCGCAAAGGCCTGCAACTGTTGGTGGACGGCGCCGAGCCGGAAGCTATTCGCGGCATTCTGGAAGTGGATTTCATCACCCAGGAAACCCGCGACATCCAGGCGGCCAAGGTGTACGAAAGCATGGGCGGCTATGCGCCGACCGTGGGCATCATCGGCGCCGTCATGGGCCTGATTCACGTCATGGGCAACCTGGCCGACCCCAATCAACTGGGCAGCGGCATTGCCGTGGCCTTCATCGCCACCATCTACGGCGTGGCCTCGGCCAACCTGCTCCTGCTGCCGGTGGCCAACAAGCTCAAGGCCGTGGCCATCCGTCAATCGCGCTACCGCGAAATGCTGCTCGAAGGCCTGCTGTCGATTGCCGAGGGTGAAAACCCGCGCTCCATCGAACTGAAGCTGCAAGGCTTCATGGAATGACGGACTGACCATGGCCCGACGCCGGCGACACGAAGAACACGAGAATCACGAACGCTGGCTGGTGTCCTACGCGGATTTCATCACCTTGCTGTTCGCGTTTTTCGTGGTCATGTACTCGATTTCTTCGCTCAACGAGGGCAAGTACAAAGTGCTGTCCGAGGCGTTGGTCGGGGTATTCAACGAGGCCGAGCGCAGCGTCAAGCCGATTCCCATCGGCGAGCAGAAACCGCAGACGGTCAGGCCCGCCGACCCGCTGGTGGTCGAGAGCGAGCAGAGCGACACCGCCATCGGCCAGGCCGCTGACGATCCGCTGAAGAAGATCGCCGACGACGTCAACACCGCGTTCGGCGACCTGATCGCGTCCAAGCAAATGACCGTGCGCGGCAACGAGCTGTGGATCGAGATCGAGCTCAATTCCAACATGCTGTTCGGCAGCGGCGACGCCATGCCCAGCGACAAGGCCTTCGACCTGATCGACCGGGTGGCGACCATCGTCAAGCCGTTCGACAACCCGATCCACGTCGAAGGTTTCACCGACGACAAGCCGATCAACACCGCGCAGTTCCCGAGCAACTGGGAACTGTCCTCGGCCCGCTCTTCGAGCATCGTGCGCATGCTGGCCATGGACGGCATCAATCCTGCCCGCCTGGCCTCGGTGGGGTATGGCGAATTCCAGCCGCTGGCGCCCAACACCACGGCCGACGGGCGAGGCCGCAACCGGCGCGTGGTGCTGGTGATCTCGCGCAACCTGGACGTGCGTCGCAGCCTGACCGGTTCCGGCGCTGCGGCCAATGCAAAACCCGATGCCGCGTTGCGCCGTGCTGGCACACAAACTGCACCGGCACCCGCCAAAGCACCGCAGGGCGTCAAATCTTCGTCATCCGCCCCTTAATAGCCTCGGTCGTCGTTTGACCAGCCGGAATCACGAAACATGAGAGTGTGGGCAGTCGCCAACCAGAAAGGTGGAGTCGGGAAGACGACCACCTCCATCGCCTTAGCCGGTTTGCTGGCCGAGGCGGGCAAGCGTGTGGTCGTTGTCGACCTCGATCCCCACGGCTCAATGACCAGCTACTTCGGCCACAACCCCGACGAACTCGAACAGAGCTGTTTTGATCTGTTCCTGCACAAGGGCGTGGTGCCGGCCGGACTGCCTGCTCAGTTGCTGCTGCCCACCAGTGACAAACGTATTTCGCTGCTGCCTTCCAGCACCGCGCTGGCCACCCTTGAGCGTCAGTCCCCGGCCCAGGGCGGACTGGGGCTGGTGATTGCCAAGAGCCTGGCCCAGCTGTGGCAGGAATTTGATTACGCCATCATCGACAGCCCGCCGTTGCTGGGCGTGTTGATGGTCAACGCGCTGGCCGCCAGCCAGCAGCTGGCGATTCCGGTGCAGACAGAATTTCTGGCCGTCAAAGGGCTGGAGCGCATGGTCAACACCTTGGCGATGATCAACCGCTCGCGCAAGGTGCCGCTGCCTTACACCATCGTCCCGACCTTGTTCGACCGCCGCACCCAGGCGTCGATGAGTACGCTCAAGCTGCTGCGCGACAGCTTTGCCGAGCATGTCTGGAACGCCTACGTGCCGGTGGACACGCGCTTGCGTGACGCCAGCCGGGCAGGGGTGACGCCGTCGCAGTTCGATAATAAAAGCCGGGGCGTGCTGGCCTATCGCGCGTTGCTCAAGCACCTGCTGACCGAGCAACTCGTCGGGCAGGTGGCTTGACGTGGCCGCTGATCATTTAATGCCTCGCCAGGTGCTGTCGCATTCAAGTCCGCAGTCCTTGCAGCCGATACAGGATTCAGGCGGCACTCGCATCACTTTTTCTCGGGCTCCACTATGAACCGCCCTCTGGACATTGCATCACGGCCACAACTGGCGCTGCAGAACTACCTCGACGCGTTGCTTCAGGACGCGACCGAGGAGTTGCTGGCGGAGCCAGAGGTTGTCGACGATTTTGAAGCGGCCGTGCGCGAAGAGCAGGCCTATGACGCACGCCTGCGCCTGGTGCCGAAACCGCTGGCGCTGGCCGTCGCCGTTGCCACGCCTGCCCCGGTGGCTGTGGCTATGGCTGAGCCTGCGGTCGCCCAGGTGATGGAAGCGCCGGTGATCATCAGTCCGGTCGTCATGCCGGTGATGGACGTACCTGCGCTGATCGAGCCGGTGGCCGATGTTCATCTGCCGTCCCAGCGCAACCCGACGCCACCGCCGACGCCGGATGCCCGGCCGGCCTGGGCCGCCGAGCCGTTCGAATGCCTGCTGTTCGACGTTGCCGGTCTGACCCTGGCTGTGCCGCTGGTGTGCCTGGGCTCGATTTATCCGCTGGCCGGCCATGAGCTGACGCCGCTGTTCGGTCAACCGGACTGGTTCCTGGGGATTCTGCCCAGCCAGGCCGGCAACCTGAAGGTGCTGGATACAGCGCGCTGGATCATGCCGGATCGCTACCGCGACGACTTTCGTCAGGGGCTGCAATACGTGATTTCGGTGCAGGGTTACGAATGGGGACTGGCGGTGCATCAGGTCAGCCGTTCGCTGCGTCTGGATCCCGATGAAATCAAATGGCGCTCCCATCGGGGCCAGCGACCATGGCTGGCGGGCACGGTGATCGAACACATGTGCGCGCTGCTGGATGTTTCCGAATTGGCCGAGCTGATTGCAAGTGGCGCGGTCAAGCAGATGAAAACGCTCAAGTGACAAACCATCGATTAAACACAGGCCGGCGTGAACACGTCGTCCGTACAGCGCAATAGGCAAGGGGTTGGGTTTATGAATAAGTCGTCAGCACAGGGTTCCGAAGATCCGATCCTGCAGTGGGTCACCTTCCGCCTGGACAACGAGTCGTATGGCATCAACGTGATGCAGGTCCAGGAAGTGCTGCGTTACACCGAGATCGCGCCGGTCCCGGGTGCGCCGAGCTACGTGCTGGGCATCATCAACCTGCGCGGTAATGTCGTGACCGTGATCGACACCCGTCAGCGCTTTGGTCTGCCGCCGGTTGAAGTCAGCGATAACACGCGTATCGTGATCATCGAGGCCGACAAGCAAGTGGTCGGGATCATGGTCGACAGCGTCGCCGAGGTGGTTTATCTGCGTCAGTCGGAAGTCGAAACCGCGCCAAACGTTGGCAACGACGAGTCGGCCAAGTTCATCCAGGGCGTCTGCAACAAGAACGGCGAACTGCTGATCCTCGTCGAACTGGACAAGATGATGTCCGAAGAAGAGTGGTCCGAGCTGGAGAGCATCTGATTGATTCTCGAGGTCGCGGTAATCTTTCTGGCGGTGTTGTGGGTGGTGAGCGTTGTCATGTTCATGGCCCACACCAAGCGCCAGCGCACATTGGCCACGCAGCAGCTCGAAGCCGATTCGCTGCGTGATCAACGCATCCGCGAATTGGCCCGGCGCCTGGAAAACTACCAGGGCGGGACGGTCAGGATGGGTGAGGAACTGCATGATCTGCGGGCCATCGTCGCGCCGTTGCCGGACAAGATCACGATCCTCGAACAGCGCGATCCGTCCACCTTGTCGTTTGCCCAGGCGGCCCGCCTGGTCACCATGGGCGCCAGCGTCGACGAACTCACCCAGGCCTGCGGCCTGACCCAGGCCGAAGCACAACTCATGACCCGGGTTCACGGCAACGGTTGATTGCCCTGAGCCTGCGATCCCTGTAGGAGCTGCCGAGCCCGTGCGAGGCTGCGATTGATCGTTCCCACGCTCTGCGTGGGCACGCCGCCCGCGACGCTCCGCGTCATCCTTGGACGCGGAGCGTCCGTATCGGCATCACCACGCGGAGCGTGGGAACGATCACCGAATTCTTCTCGCAGTATGACGAACCTGTAGGAGCTGACGAGCCCGTGCGAGGCTGCGATGGCGGCGTGACAGAAGCACCGGATCGGTAAAACTTGATCGTACCCACGCTCCGCGTGGGCGCGCCGCCCGCGACGCTCCGCGTCATCCTTGGACCCAGAGCGTCCGTATCGGCATTACCACGCGGAGCGTGGGAACGATCACCGAGGATCAGTCATAACGCTTCGCGAACACGTCCGCTCCGCCAGATCGGGCATCGTCCGGCTTATCGCGAGCAAGCTCCCTCCCACACCGGCGTTAGGGTGCCGGCGACCGTTTCGGGTCACGTCTCAACGCGGAGTGATATCCCGCTCCACCGGCCCGGCATCGGGGTCAAAGCCTTCCGGGACTTTGCCTTTCAGGCGCCAGGCGAAGGCGATGATTTCGGCGATGGTCAGGTAGAGCGCTTCGGGGATGCTGTCGCCCAGTTCCATGCGTGCGAGCAATTTCACCAGTTCGGCGTTTTCGTAGATGGGGACTTTGTATTCCCGGGCGATGGCCAGGATGGCTTCGGCCAGGGCGTCGTCGCCCTTGGCGGTCAGGGTCGGGGCTTGCTGGCCGTCGTAGTTGAGGGCGACGACTTGGCGGGGAGGGGCGTTGGGCGTACTCATCAGGCGTTCTCGTCGATCCAGCGTTGTTCGAGCACGGTGCGTGCGCCTTGGGGCGGGGTGCCGGTGTTGCACGCCAGGTCGCCGACGTTCAAGCCGCAGGCCACCAGCCTCGCGCGCAAACTCCCCAGCTCGCTGTCGATCAAGGCCGCGCTGGCTGCACGTTCCGCCCACAGCTGGCTGGACAGATGGCCGCCCACCAGTTGCGCCTGCACATGCAGCGGCCCCAGCGGTTCCAGATCGAATGCCAGTTCCACCCGCCACAATTTTTCCTTTTCCCTCACCTCGCGTTCGTCCCGGGCTTCTTCGCGCTCCGGCGGGTCTTCGCGCTGCAATTTGACCTGCAACGGCACGATGTCGTGGGCGTTACGCATGGGGATTTCCAGCTGCCAGGTCGTGACCTGAGTGCCATCCGAGGCCGTGCGGGTCTGCTCCAAACCGCCGAGCTGGTGGCTTTGCAGGCGCGACACCGCTGCCGCCGCGAGCTTGAGCAGGGTTTCCAGGTCGTCTTCGTTTTCAGGGTTGCCCATCGAGCGGGCCGGCAGCGGAAAACTGGTCGGCGGGGTACGTGCCGCGACCTGGCCCAGCATGCCCAGCGCACTCCTGAGCATGTTCGGCATCGCCCGGGCCAGGGTGTTGGCGGCCGCAGCGGCGTCGTAATTTACGTTGCCCGGCAGGCCGGGCAACAGTTGCGAAATCAGGCGCAGCAGGTTGGTCTTGGTGTCGGGCACCAGCGCAGGGTTCAACCCGGCCAGCAACCGCGACTCCATGAATAACCCGCTGCCGCTGAGGGCCTGGGCCACGCCTTTGGGGGTGGTCATCTGCTGGAGATCCGGCAGATCGGCCAGCAACTGATCAATGCTCGCCCGCAGGGGGGCTGGCATGCTGTTGTCGGTGTCCGGGAGATTCTGCAACGCGACCAGCAAGCCCTGCAGCGACCCCTGACGACTCTGTTGGGTGGACAACTGCTGGGCCAGCGCCAACTGATCGAAACGGTCGGGCAACGCCACGAAATTCAAGGCTTGGCTGTTTTGCACCTGGGCGCTGAGCAGACTGCCCGCGCGCAGCGGCTGCGGGCTTTCGATCTCCAGATTGCTCCCCGCCAGCGCCGTATTGAGCAGGCTGACGAGGGAGCGATAGACGCCGGGCTGACCGGTCACTTGGCTGACGAGCTGGGTGGTCAGGACCTTGGCTTGCAGCAGGCTGCCCACCGGCAGTTGTCGCGTGTCGATGCTGGTCAGGGTGTTGGCGCTGGATTTTTGCAGGGCCGCCAGGCTGATGGTCAGTGTGTCCGCCGAACCCTGGGCGACGTTGACGCTGGTTCCGGGGGACAACGGCAACGAGCTGGTGACCGGAAACGTCGTCTGCCGACCGTTGTTCAGGGTCAGTTTGAGCAACAGTTGAAAGTCCTGATCCAGCTGTTTGAGGCTCACCACTTGCGCGTCGGCCGTCTGTCCGGCGGGCAGCAGCCCCTCCCGCGGTTGCAGCAATTGCAGCACTTGCGCCGGTGGTACGCCTGCGCGCAGCAGGGCCGCCGCAGGGTTGACCGCGGAGAGATTGGGAATGTCGCCTGTCATCAAATACCGACCTGTGAAAAATTTGCCATCTTGGTGCCCGGTGATGGCATGTATAATCGCGCCGTTCGCACCCGCGCAGGCCTGCGTGGGCCCGCGGAGTCCGCGTGAATCTGCACCACTATAACGGCCGTCCGGATAGCGACTTGAACCGTTCGTGCCACCCCCGACGAGAAAAGAAGGTCTGCATGCCGATCCCTGTCCTGGAAGCCTCGGCGCTTGCTTGCGAGCGCGACTGGCGAATGCTGTTCGAGCATCTCGAACTGCGTCTGGCGGCGGGCGACATGCTGCAGATCAGCGGCCCCAACGGCAGCGGCAAAACCAGCCTGCTGCGTCTGCTGTCCGGCCTGATGCAGCCCACCGCCGGCCAGGTGCTGCTCAACGGTCAGCCCCTCAATCAGAACCGAGCCGACCACCTGCTGTGGATCGGCCACGCCGCCGGGATCAAGGACCTGCTGACCCCAATCGAGAACCTGACCTGGCTCTGCGCGCTGCACAGCGGCGCCGAGAACGCGGCCCTCTGGACGGCGCTCGATGCCGTCGGCCTGCGTGGCTTCGAAGACGTGCCGTGCCATACGCTGTCGGCGGGGCAGAAGCGCCGCGTCGCGCTGGCCCGTCTGTATCTGCCGGGCCCTGCGCTGTGGATTCTCGACGAGCCCTTCACCGCGCTCGACAAGCAGGGCGTCGCGCAACTGGAGCGGCATCTGGCTGAGCACTGTGAGCAGGGCGGCGCCGTGGTGCTGACCACCCATCACACGCTGAGCCACGTCCCGGCCAGTTACACAGACCTCGATCTGGGGCAATGGGCCGTATGAGTCACGTGTTTACCCTGTTGATCGCCCGCGAAGCCCGCTTGCTGTTTCGTCGTCCTGCCGAGTTGCTCAACCCGCTGGTGTTCTTCGCCATCGTCATCGCGCTGTTCCCGCTGGCGGTCGGTCCCGAGAGCCAATTGTTGAAAACCCTGTCCCCCGGGCTGGTCTGGGTCGCGGCCCTGTTGTCGGTGCTGTTGTCGCTGGACGGGCTGTTTCGCAGCGACTTTGAAGATGGTTCACTTGAACAGTGGGTGCTTTCGTCGCACCCTTTGGCGCTGCTGGTGCTGGCAAAGGTGCTGGCACATTGGGCGTTTTCCGGCCTGGCGCTGGTGTTGCTGGCGCCCTTGCTGGCCCTGATGCTGGGCCTGCCGAGCGAATGCCTGCCGGTGTTGCTGCTGTCATTGCTGCTGGGCACGCCGGTGCTGAGCCTGCTGGGCGCGGTCGGCGCAGCGCTGACGGTGGGGCTCAAACGCGGCGGGCTGCTGCTGGCGTTATTGATACTGCCGCTGTACATCCCGGTGTTGATTCTGGGCAGCGGCGCGTTGCAGGCGGCCCTTCAAGGCATGCCCGCGACCGGTTATCTGCTGTGGCTGGGCAGCCTGACGGCCCTGGCGGTAACCCTGACACCCTTTGCCATTGCGGCTGGATTGAAGATCAGCGTCGGCGAATAATCGGCTTATGACTGGGCGGACATGTTGAGTCCGTCGCCGTAACCCTGACAGCTTCGTTAAAAGAAGCGTCATCAAGAGCACCGTGATGAACACAACCGCCAAAGTTAAAAATGGCATCAGTTGGGCCTGGTTTCACAAGTTGGGCTCACCCAAATGGTTCTACGGCATCAGCGGCCGTCTGTTGCCGTGGCTGAGCGTCGCCGCCGTTTTGCTGATCGGCATCGGCGTGGTCTGGGGCCTGGCGTTCGCGCCGCCGGACTACCAGCAGGGCAACAGCTTTCGCATCATCTACATCCATGTGCCGTCGGCCATGCTGGCGCAATCGTGCTACGTGATGCTGGCAGTGTGCGGCGTGGTCGGGCTGGTCTGGAAGATGAAAATGGCCGACGTCGCGCTGCAATGCGCGGCGCCCATTGGCGCCTGGATGACCGCCGTGGCGCTGGTCACCGGTGCCATCTGGGGCAAACCGACCTGGGGCTCGTGGTGGGTGTGGGATGCACGCCTGACCTCCATGCTGATTCTGCTGTTCCTGTACTTCGGCCTGATTGCGCTGGGCAATGCGATCACCAACCGCGACAGCGCTGCCAAGGCCTGCGCGGTACTGGCCATCGTCGGCGTGATCAATATCCCGATCATCAAATATTCCGTGGAATGGTGGAGCACCCTGCACCAGGGCGCGACCTTCAGCCTCACCGAAAAGCCGGCGATGCCTGCCGAAATGTGGCTGCCGTTGCTGTTCACCGTGCTGGGGTTTTACTGCTTCTTCGGCGCGGTGCTGCTGCTGCGGATGCGCCTGGAAGTGCTCAAGCGCGAAGCCCGCGCCAGTTGGGTGAAAGACGAAGTGCTCAAAAGCTTGAACGGACGTGCCTCATGAGTTTCGATTCGTTTGGCGACTTCCTCGCCATGGGCAGGCACGGCCTGTTTGTCTGGACCGCCTACGGCATTTGCCTGACGGTGCTGGTTATCAATGTGGCGTCGCCGTTGCTGGCACGTCGGCGTTACCTGCAACAAGAGGCGCGTCGTTTGCGCCGGGAGAGCTCCACGTGAATCCGCTGCGCAAAAAGCGACTGTTGATCATCCTGGCGATTCTGGCCGGTGTCGGCATCGCCGTGACCCTGGCGCTCAGCGCGCTGCGGGAAAACATCAACCTGTTTTACACCCCCAGCCAGATCGCCAGCGGCGAAGCGCCCCGCGACACGCGGATTCGCGCCGGCGGCATGGTGGAAAAGGGCTCGCTAGAACGCTCCAGCGACTCGCTGGACGTCAAATTCGTGGTCACCGATTTCAACAAGTCGGTGACCATCACCTACCGTGGCATCCTGCCGGACCTGTTCCGCGAAGGGCAGGGCATCGTCGCCCTCGGCAAGCTCAACGCCGAGGGCGTGGTGGTCGCCGATGAAGTGCTGGCCAAACACGATGAGAAGTACATGCCCCCCGAAGTCACCAAAGCACTGAAAGACAGTGGCCAATCCGCGCCGGGTTCGCCCTCCATTCCAGTCAAGCAGGGTTAACCGATGATTCCTGAACTCGGCCATCTGGCCATGATTCTGGCGCTGTGTTTCGCCATCGTGCAGGCCATCGTGCCGCTGTTCGGCGCCTGGCGCGGCGACCGCCTGTGGATGAGCCTGGCGCAACCGGCGGCGTGGGGGCAGTTTGCGTTCCTGCTGTTTTCGTTCGGCTGCCTGACCTACGCGTTCATGGTCGACGACTTTTCCGTGGCCTACGTCGCGGAAAACTCCAACAGCGCGTTGCCGTGGTATTACAAATTCAGCGCCGTGTGGGGCGCCCACGAAGGCTCGTTGCTGCTGTGGGCGCTGATTCTCGGCGGCTGGACCTTCGCGGTGTCGGTGTTTTCCCGGCAGCTGCCGCAAGTGATGCTGGCCCGGGTGCTGGCGGTCATGGGCATGATCAGCATCGGCTTTTTGCTGTTTTTGATCCTCACCTCCAACCCCTTCAGCCGCATCCTGCCGCAGATTCCGCAGAACGGACGTGACCTCAATCCGCTGCTGCAGGACATCGGCCTGATCGTGCACCCGCCGATGCTGTACATGGGCTACGTCGGGTTCTCGGTGGCGTTCGCCTTCGCCATCGCTGCGTTGCTCGGCGGTCGGCTCGATGCAGCGTGGGCTCGCTGGTCGCGGCCCTGGACCATCGTCGCCTGGGCATTCCTCGGCATTGGCATCACCCTCGGTTCCTGGTGGGCCTATTACGAACTCGGCTGGGGCGGCTGGTGGTTCTGGGACCCGGTGGAAAACGCCTCGTTCATGCCTTGGCTGGTGGGCACGGCGCTGATTCACTCGCTGGCGGTCACTGAAAAACGCGGCGTGTTCAAGAGCTGGACGGTACTGCTGGCAATTGCCGCGTTTTCCCTGAGCCTGCTGGGCACCTTCCTGGTTCGCTCCGGGGTGCTGACGTCGGTGCACGCGTTCGCCTCGGACCCGGCGCGCGGCGTGTTCATCCTGATTTTCCTGCTGATGGTGGTCGGCGGTTCGCTGACCCTGTTCGCCATCCGCGCCCCGGTGGTCAAAAGCCACGTCGGTTTCAGCCTCTGGTCCCGGGAAACGCTGCTGCTGGGCAATAACCTGGTGCTGGTGGTTGCCGCGTCCATGATCCTGCTGGGCACGCTTTACCCGCTGGCGGTCGATGCCCTGAGCGGGGCGAAGATGTCCGTGGGCCCGCCGTATTTCAACGCGATGTTCGTGCCGTTGATGGCGCTGTTGATGGCAGTCATGGCGGTGGGTGTGCTGGTGCGCTGGAAAACCACGCCGGTCAAATGGCTGCTGAGCATGCTCGCGCCGGTATTGGTGGGCAGCGCGGTACTGGGCGCCATCGCCGCGTTTGCCATGAGCGACTTTCATTGGGGCGTGCTCGCGGCTTGCATGCTCGCCGCCTGGGTGTTGCTGGCCGGGGTGCGTGACCTGCTGGACAAGACGCGGCACAAAGGTTTGATCAAGGGCGCACGCGCCATGACCCGCAGTTACTGGGGCATGCAAGTGGCGCACATCGGCATCGCGATCCTGGCGCTGGGCGTGGTGTTGTCCAGCCAGAACAGCTCTGAGCGCGACCTGCGCCTGGCCCCTGGCGAGTCCATGGAGCTGGGGGGCTATATGTTTGTGTTCGAGGGCGCGCAGCATTATCAGGGCCCGAATTTCACGTCTGATCGCGGCACCATTCGCGTGCTAAAAGACGGCAAGGAAGTCACCGTGCTGCACCCGGAAAAACGGCTGTACACCGTGCAGCAATCGATGATGACCGAGGCCGGTATTGACGGCGGGTTCACCCGCGATCTGTACGTCGCCCTGGGCGAACCGCTGGACAACGGTGCGTGGGCCGTGCGCGTCCACGTCAAACCGTTCGTGCGCTGGATCTGGTTCGGCGGCCTGATCACCGCACTGGGCGGTGTGCTGGCGGCGCTGGACAAGCGTTATCGGGTCAAGGTGCGCAGCAAGGTCCGTGATGCATTGGGCCTGTCGGGAGCGGCGGTATGAAGCGCTGGGTGTTGTTGATTCCGCTGGTTTTGTTTCTGGGCGTGGCGGCGTTTCTGTATCGCGGGCTGTACCTGGACCCGGCCGAGCTGCCGTCGGCGTTGATCAACAAGCCGTTCCCCGAGTTTTCACTGCCGGCGGTGCAGAGCGACAAGGTCATCACCCGCGCCGACCTGCTGGGCAAACCGGCGCTGGTCAACGTCTGGGGGACCTGGTGCGTCGCCTGTCGCGTCGAGCACCCGGTGCTCACCAAACTGGCGCAACAGGGCGTGGTGATTTACGGCATCAACTACAAGGACATCAACCCCGACGCGCAAAAGTGGCTGAAGGATTTCCAGGATCCCTACCAGATGAACATCCGCGATGAAGCGGGCACGCTCGGCGTGAACCTGGGCGTATACGGCGCCCCGGAGACCTTCCTGATCGACAGCAAGGGCATCATTCGCTACAAGCACGTCGGCGTGATCGACGAAACCGTCTGGCGCGACAAACTGGCCGGTCAGTATCAGGGCCTGGTTGATGAGGCCCGGCAATGAAGCGTCTGCTGCTGGCCGCGATGTTCGCCCTGGCTTGCGTGGGGACCGCCCACGCCGCCATCGACGCCTACACCTTCAAGAACGAAGCCGAGCGGGCGCGTTACAGCGAATTGACCAAAGAGCTGCGCTGCCCCAAGTGCCAGAACCAGGACATCGCCGACTCCAACGCGCCCATCGCCGCGGACTTGCGCAAAGAGATCTACCGCATGCTCGGCGAAGGCCAGAGCAATCAGCAGATCATCGACTTCATGGTCGATCGCTACGGCGAGTTTGTGCGCTACAAGCCTGAGCTCAGCGCCCGGACTTGGTTGTTGTGGTTCGGCCCCGCTGGCCTGTTGCTGGGCGGTGTGCTGCTGATCGGCGTGATCGTCGTGCGTCGGCGCAGCAAACGAACCGCCGACACCCAAGTGCTTTCCGACGAGGAGCGTCAGCGCCTCGCCCACCTGTTGGATAAAAACCACGAATGATTGATTTTTGGCTAGCCGCTGGCCTGCTGTTGCTGGTCGCCCTTGGTTTTCTGCTGATTCCCGTGGTGCGGGGTCGTCGCCTGCAAAGCGAAGAAGACCGCACCGCCCTGAACGTCGCGTTGTATCAGGAACGCCTGGCCGAGCTGCAAAGCCAGCAGGAGGAGGGTGTGTTGACCTCCTCGCAAATGGACACCGGCCGCGCCGAGGCGGCGCGTGAGTTGCTGTCGGACACCGAAGGCGCCGACGTCCAGCCGGTCTCGCGGCTGGGCAAACCGTTGCCGTTGCTGGCGGCGCTGCTGGTGCCGGTGTTCGGGTTTGCCTTGTACCTGCACTTCGGGGCCAGCGACAAGGTCGAGCTGACCCGTGAGTTCGCCCAGCCGCCCGGTTCGATGGTGGAAATGACCCACCGTCTTGAACGCGCGGTCAAAGCCCAGCCGGACTCGGCCAAAGGTGTTTACTTTCTGGCGCGTACCTACATGGCCCAGGATCGCCCGGCGGACGCCGCCGCCCTGTTCGAGCGCGCGGCGAACCTGGCCGGCCGTCAGCCGCAATTGCTGGGGCAATGGGCGCAGGCGTTGTACTTTGCCGGGAACAAGCGGTGGTCGCCGCAGGTTCAGGCGCTGTCCGATGAAGCCCTGAAGCTGGACCCCAGGGAAGTCACCAGCCTGGGCCTCAAAGGCATCGCCGCGTTCGAGGGCCAGCGCTATCAGGAAGCGGTGGATTACTGGAAGCGTCTGCTGGCGGTGCTGCCGGCCGATGATCCATCCCGTGCGGCGCTTGAGGGCGGTATAGCCCGGGCCGCCGACAAGGTGACGGCCAATGGCGGTACGTTGACGCAGACGCCGGTGGTCGCGGAGCAGGGCGCCACGCTGAAAGTGCGGGTGACGCTGTCCGCTGCGCTCAAGGCCAAGGTGCTGCCGGGTGACACTGTGTTTGTCTTCGCGCGTGCCGTGACCGGGCCGCCTGCGCCGTTGGCGGTCAAGCGCGTGACGGTTGCCGATCTGCCGGTGGACGTGGAGCTGACGGACGCCGACGCGATGATGCCGCAGCTGAAACTGTCCAACTTCCCCGAAGTCCAACTCGTTGCCCGGGTCTCCCGCGCAGGCCAGCCCACCGCTGGCGAGTGGATTGGTCGCAGTGCGCCGTTGCCCAGCAACGTGACGGCGCGCCAGGCCCTGACCATCGACAGCCCCGACAAGTAGCCCCGACCGTTGAGAGTTTTGCTTATGTATCGCGTCGCACGTTTTGCCTTATTGACCGCAGTGGTTGCCCTGAGCACGGCCTGCGCTGTGCATCACCCGGGTCCGCAGTCCTCAGAGCCGATCCCGACCATCCCCGGCACCCCGTCGCCGACGCCGCAGCCGGGCACGCCGCAAACCCCTGCGCCGGGCAAGCCCGCCCCGAAAACCTCCGCCCACTTCGCCCCGCCGCCCGGTGGCAACAGCCATTGGGACGCCAGCCTGGGCGTGCACGTGCTGGACAACGTGCCTAACACCTTCTACCGCCAGCGCACCTATTACCGCTGGAGCGACGGCTGGACCTGGTCCACCTCGCCCAACGGCCCGTGGCAGGAAACCGACAGCAGCGGCGTACCGCCAGGGTTGAGCAAACAGTTCGGGAATTGAAACCCTGACCGGAGCGGACACCCGCACACTGATCGTCCTACGCTGCGCGTGGTAACCGCAATCCGCACGCTCCGCATCCCAGTGACGCGGAGCGTCATGCACGGCGTGCCCACGCAGAGCGTGGGTACGATCAAACCCGAACGCCCGATTGTGTAGGAGCGCGCTTGCCCGCGAATGCGTTCCGTCAGCCAACGCATCTACCACAGACCCACCGCAATCGCGGGCAAGCGCGCTCCTACAGTAGGGCGAGAGCGATCAACAATCTGCGGTTCCACGCCGAACGTCAGCTTTTGCAGGTCCGGGGCTGACGGGAAATCCGCGTCGTATGCAAACCCGTGGAAGCGGACCTGTCCGCGAAGGCTGTAGTACAGCCGACAGAAATGCATCGTCTGGAACGGCCTCTTCGCGGACAGACGGAACGCCGCCCGGTCTGCTCCCACAAAATCTACGTTCGCCCCCGGATCATTGATCGTGCCCTCGCAGAGCGTGGTCCTGGCATGTTTCGCAATATGTAGGAAAGTTTCTGGCGTAAAAGTAGTCCCGTTCTGAAAATGCCGAAACTGTGCTGAATTGGACTACGTCGCTTATACCCAATCCCCCTACCACCGCCTTATGTTTCAGCTTTCTGTTTTCTCAAGGGAGCTGAGATTCCGCCATGTCCAGGCCACATGTATTTCTTAACCAGTCCGTCCAGTGTTCAACACGGCTCAAGGCAAGTTTGTCATTGGGGGTGAATGCCAGGGCAAAGTTTGACGTGCTCAATTTGCACATCAGAAACGTCGTGGTTTTCCCCGGACAGATCATCATCGTGGGGGATGATTCAACACCCTCCTGTACTGCCGAGGAAGCCCAACTGATGAACATGGCACGGCAGGTCAATCAGGCGATCTACCGGAACTCGGTGGGCAGCGATGGCTTTATTGTCCAGAATTACGATCTGCTGCAGAGTGTGTTGGGCAACACCTCTCTTGGCATCGGCAGCGCGACCGGAGCATGGGGTAAACATCTGGATGGAGTGACTGCCACGCTTGAAGACATTGAAGCGCTGCATAAACACTCGCTGCGCAACGGTGGCACGGCAGGACATCAAGGATTCCTGACACAGCGACAGCAACTGTTTCAGCGACTCGATCAACAACTCAAAGGATTCGCTCAACATGGCACCGGAATGCGCGGTGGGGGCTCCATCGAAAAGATGTTAGGTATTTCTACCAAGAGTTATCTGCACAGCGGTGAAATAAAACATTACGCCAATACGCTGGATCACGTAGCCAAGACGGCTGGTTACATGAAACGCGGGACGCCGATTGGCATTGCACTGGATACCACGGTTTCGGCACTGGAAATTAAAGAAGCATGTTCGACGGGACGCGAAGAGATGTGCACCAAGGCTAAGTATGTTGAGGGGAGTAAGTTAGTGGGGAGTGTCTATGCAGGCAGCGTTGGTGGTCATGCAGGATTAGGTGCGGGAATATTTGTTTGCGTCGCAGTGCTCGGTGTACCCACCGGCGGCGCGGGGGCCCTGGCATGCGGCGTGATAGGTGGGGGCTTGGGTGGGCTCGCCGGCGGCGAGTTAGGCGGTGCTCTGGGTGAGCGCTTCGGCGAGGCCATTTTTGGAGTGTTCAACTAAATGGATACCTTGGGACTGTTCGCGGGCGTTGCATTGGTATCTCTTGTCATGAGCTTCAATGTCGTGATTTACGTCAGCTATACGAAGCTAGCCGATATTCGGTCGCGTCTGGAAAATTGCTTATTGATCCGCGGCAGTGGTGCTTCATTCCGCTCTATGGGTTTTGGCGGAAGAGTCGCCATGCTGTACCTGATAAGCCTAATGTTCGTGTTTGATCAGCACTGTGCACGTCGTGGATTGGCCAGTCTCACAGATGTTGCCAAATTTCCCGCACCTCTTAAGCGTTGGATCCAGATTCCTGTCGGCATCACGCTGATGTCCATGCTCGTGATGATCATAGTGTGGAGTCTCATTGTGGTCTGCGGGGTGTAACGAAATCGTGAGCAAGCTCCCTCCCACAGTCAGCCCCACAACAGTGACTCCCCTGCAGCACAAACAAAAACGGCGACCTCTTCAGGTCGCCGTTTCAGGATCAGCTCAGCCGGTTATTTCCCGGGGTAGATCTGGTCAAACACCCCGCCATCATTGAAGTGGGTCTTTTGCACGGTGCGCCAGTCGCCGAAGGTTTTTTCCACGGAGAGGAAGTCGACTTTCGGGAAGCGGTCGGTGTATTTGGCCAGCACCGCTGGGTCACGGGGGCGCAGGTAGTTGGCGGCGGCGATTTCCTGGCCTTCCGGGGACCACAGGTATTTCAGGTAGTCTTGCGCCAGGGCGCGGGAGCCTTTCTTGTCGACGACTTTGTCCACCACGCTCACCGGCGGTTCGGCTTCGGCGGAGACGCTGGGGTAGACCACTTCGAACTGATCGCGACCGAACTCGCGGGCGATCATTTCGGCTTCGTTTTCGAAGGTGATCAGCACGTCGCCGATCTGGTTGGTCATGAACGTGGTGGTCGCGCCGCGTCCGCCGGTGTCCAGCACCGGGACGTGCTTGAACAGCTGGCCGACAAACTGCTTCGCAGCCGCCTCGTCGCCCCCGTTCTTCAGGGTGTAGCCCCACGCCGACAGGTAGGTGTAGCGGCCATTGCCCGAGGTTTTCGGGTTGGGGACGATGACTTCCACCCCGTCCTTGATCAGGTCGTTCCAGTCTTTCAGGGCCTTGGGGTTGCCTTTGCGCACGATGAACACCGTGGCCGAGGTGAACGGCGCGCTGTGGTTCGGCAGGCGCGTCACCCAGTCGTTCGGCACCAGCTGCCCGTTGTCGGCGAGGGCGTTGATGTCGGTGGCCATGTTCATGGTGATCACGTCCGCCGGCAGGCCGTCGATGACCGAACGCGCCTGTTTGCTCGAACCGCCGAAGGACATCTGCACCGCGACCTTTTCCTGGTGCTCGGCTTCCCAGTGCTTCTGGAACGCGGCGTTGTAGTCCTTGTAGAAGTCGCGCATCACGTCGTAAGAGACATTGAGCAGGGTCGGCGCAGCCTGGGCGGCGCTGCCGAAGGCCAGCCCTGCGGCGAGCAGAGAGGCGGCGAAGAGTTTGTTCACTGCAAGTTCCTTTTGAGAGTCGGGTGGTTGTGTTCAGGTGGAAGCGCCACGTCTGCGATGGCCAATGGCCGGGGACTATAACCAAAGTCCGTCCGCCGTTTAAAGACTAAAAACTCATGTGCTTAGGTCGGATTTGACGGAGCGTCGGCGGCGATGCTGTCGGCTCTGGCAAACAGGGGATTGCCGCAACGCGAGCAGAACGCCGCCGCCGGTTCATGGCTGTCCTTGGCACACACCGGGCAGGCGTGCTGCAACTGTTTACCGCGCATGGCGTTGGACAGTTCAGCGGTGAAAATCCCGGTGGGCACGGCGATGATCGAATAACCCATGATCATCACCAGCGACGACAGGATTTGCCCCAGCGGCGTCTTGGGCACGATGTCGCCAAAACCCACAGTCGTCAGCGTGACGATGGCCCAATAGATGCCCTTGGGAATGCTGGAAAACCCGTGCTTCGGGCCTTCGATGACGTACATCAAGGTGCCAAACACCGTGACCAGGGTCGAGACCGTCAGCAGGAAGACCGTGATCTTCTGCCGGCTGCCGCGCAGGGCTGACAGCAGGTAGTTGGCCTGTTTCAGGTACGGACTGAGCTTGAGGATCCGGAAGATCCGCAGCATCCGCACCACCCGCACAATCAACAGGTACTGCGCATCGGCGTAGTAGATCGCCAGCACCCCCGGCAGAATCGCCAGCAGGTCGATCAGCCCGTAGAAACTGAACGCGTATTTGAGCGGTTTTTCGGAGGCATACAGGCGCGTCAGGTATTCGAGGGCGAAGATGAAGGTGAAGAACCACTCCATGTAGGTGAACAGACGGCCCGCTTCCCGATGGATCGACTCGACGCTGTCGATGACCACGATGAACAGGCTGCAGAAAATGATCACCAGCAGGATCTTGTCGAAGCGCCGGCCGGCCGGGGTGTCGCTTTGAAACACGATGATGCGCAAACGCTCGCGCCAGCTTGTGTTGCTGTCCATGGGGATTTCCGATTGGTAGATCGGGTGAGCCTAGGGGCTTTCGGTTCGCCAGTGCAACCGGAGATCGTTTGCGCGGCCCAGCGACGGTTGATGGGTGTAGGAGCGCGCTTGCCAGCGACAGGGGTGTGTCTTTCGCATCATCTACAGCTGACACACCACCATCGCGGGCAAGCGCGCTCCTACACAGCTTGTTCAGTTGTCACACCCGAAACTGGCGCAACAACCCGTTCAACTGCTCGCTCAGCCCTTTGAGGTGCACGCTGGCCGCGGTGGATTGCTCGGCCGCCATGGCCGTGCTTTGCGACAGTTGCGCGGCCTGGGTGACGTTGGCGTTGATGTCTTCGACCACGTGGGACTGCTCCAGCGTCGCGCTGGCAATCGAGGCGTTCAGGCCATTGAGGTTACGCAGTGCCTGACTGATGGACGTCAGGCTCTGGCCGGCCAGGTGCGCCTGTTCGATGGTCAGTTGCGAGGCACGGCTGCTGTCGCCGATGACTTTTACTGCGGCGTCGGAATGGGTTTGCAGGCGTTCGATCATGCCCTGGATTTCCGCCGTGGATTTCTGCGTGCGTTGAGCCAGCAGGCGCACCTCGTCCGCCACCACCGCAAAGCCCCGACCCTGGTCACCGGCGCGGGCCGCCTCGATGGCGGCGTTCAGCGCCAGCAGGTTGGTCTGTTCGGCAATCGAACTGATCACCTCCAGCACGCTGCCGATCTGCGTGCTTTCGCGGGACAAGGTGCGAATCACCTCAACCGCCTGATCGATGGTGCCGGACAGGTAATCGATCTGCTTCAGGCTGCTGTCGATGTTGGCCTGGCCCTGTTGCGCCTGGGACTCGGCGTCGCGCATTTCACTGGCCGCGTGCTCGGCGTTCTTGGCCACGTCCTGCACGCCGTAGGTCACCTCGTTGACCGCCGTTGCCACCAGATCCATTTGTTGCGATTGCTGTTGGCTGCGGGCCTGCGCCTGATCGGCACTGCTGCCCAGCTCCGTCGACGCCTGGCCGAGGCCGACCGCCGACGCCTGCAGCTGGGTGATGACCTGGCGCAGTTTGGCGGTGAAGGCGTTGAAGTGCCGGGCCAGTTGCGTGACCTCGTCATTGCCGTCGGTGTGCAGGCTGCGGGTCAGGTCGCTTTCGCCGCTGGCAATGTTGGCCATGGCCTGGACCGTGGCGTTGAGCGGACCGACGATGCTGCGGGCAATCAGGATCACCAGCAGGGCCATGATTACGACGATGCTGAGGCTGATCGCCGCGGCTTTCACCACCTGTTGCTGGAACTCGGCCTCTACGTCATCGACGTAAACCCCGGAGCCGATGATCCAGCCCCAGGGCGCGAACAGCGAGATGTAGGAGGTCTTGGCCACTGCATCGGTCGCGCCCGGCTTGGGCCAACGGTAGTTGACCATCCCGGCGCCCTTGGCCTTGGCCAGGGTGACCATTTCGTTGAACACCTGAAAGCCGTCCGGGTCCTTGATGGCGGACAGGTCCTGACCCACCAGTTTGGGGTTGGCCGGGTGCATGATCATCACCGGGCGCAGGTCGTTGATCCAGAAATAGTCGGTCTGGTTGTAGCGCAGGCCGCGTAACGCATCCATCGCCTGCTTCTGCGCCTGCTCGGTGGTCAGGCTGCCGGCGGTTTCCAGGCCATGGTAGTAATCCAGCAGTCCGCTGGCGGTCTGGACCACGTGCATGGTCTTGAGCGCCTTGGCGGCATACAGGTCGTCGTGGACCTGTTTGAGCATGGCCACGGCCATGGTGCAGAGCATTAACACAGCGACGATAAGGATCAGCCATAGCCGCCGGCTGATCGAGAGGTTGCGCATGTTCATAACCGTCACTCCGTTTGTTTTATTGTTGTGTGCCCGTGGCCCGAAGGGTTGCCTGATGACCGCGTCAAAAGGCGCTGCCCATAATGGGTTGGTTCTCTACAGGCTCTCGGCGTCTGGCGGAGAAACCTGAGGCCGGCGCCCGGTTTTTCCTACGCAACTCCCGGCAATGGCGTAATTGCCCTAAGCGCTTTCAGGAAGCCAGCGACAAACACGCGGGTATGGCGAATCGCTTACACGAAGTCGAGAGCTTCGCTCTATGGCGCACGCCGGCAACCCGGTAGATTTGGATCCATCAACTGCAGCGAAGGAACCGCCGCAGGATCAAGGACGATCGACCATGGCCCGGAGGGCTGCCGACAGGATGTTGGGATGGTCTTGGAAAAACCCGCTTCGGCGGGTTTTTTGTTGCCTGCGACAAAGTGACACCAGGCACTCATTTGCCCGCAGAACAGGGTCATCCACCGCTCTGTTGTCAGTCTTCCGACCGATTGTCATCAGGAAATGGAATTTCCTGACTTTCTGCCGCTCACAGTACGGACACAACCCGTGTCCAGGACAGGGCCGGCCGGGCAGGCATTGGGAAAATTAATTGTGGATGCAACGTCAATGGCAGCATTAGAGCAGAACAAAGGACTTATCCTCGTCGTTGAGGACGAGTCCATCATTCGCGATTTCGTATGTGAAATCCTTGGCGACGAGGGCTTCGCCACGTATGCGTTGGAAAGCGCCGACGCCGCCAAGACGTACCTTGATGAGCACGCCGACAGTGTTTCGCTGTTGTTGACTGACATCTTGATGCCCGGCGCCATCAACGGTGCCGAACTGGCCAATCTGTCAGGCACCCAGTGGCCGCAGATACCGATCCTGATCATGTCCGGCCATGAAACGCCCGAAAGCTCCGGCGTGGTTCATGAAGTCACGTTCATCCGCAAGCCCTGGAGTTTCGGCCAGCTGCTGGACGGCGTCGACAAAGCCCTGCAGATGCAGAAAACCAGTTAAGCAGTCGGCGCTGTCGATCAGTCCAGCGCCTGCGTATCCGGTTCGCATCCCTTTAGCACCAGCCGAATGATTGTTTCGGCTGCCGCCTCGTAATCACTGTCTTCCAGTTTTGCCTTGCCCGTCACTGTCGAAATCTGCCAGTCGAAGTCGGCGTACGTCTGCGTCGCGGCCCAAATGCTGAACATCAGGTGATGAGGGTCCAGCGGCGCGATCAATCCCCTGTCAATCCAGCCCTGAATACACGCGATGTTGTGTCGGGCCTGCCCGTTCAACTGTTCAATCTGATCGGCTGTCAGGTGCGGCGCGCCGTGCATGATTTCGCTGGCGAAGACTTTCGAGGCAAAGGGCAGGTCGCGGGAGATGCGGATCTTGGAGCGGATATAGCCACTGAGCACGTCGGCCGGAATCCCTTCGCGATTGAAGGGCGTCGACGCCTGGAGGATGGGCTCGATGATGCTTTCCAGCACCTCGCGGTACAGGTTTTCCTTGGATTTGAAGTAGTAGTAGACGTTGGGCTTGGGCACCCCGGCCTTGGCGGCGATGTCGCTGGTCTTGCTGGCGGCGAATCCCTTGTCGGCGAATTCTTCACTGGCCGCGCGCAGGATCAGGGCTTTGTTGCGCTCGCGAATGCTGCTCATAGACCGGAATGTTCCTTGCCTGTTCGGCGGTCGCGCATGGTAGCACCGGCCTCGCGGCGGGCTCAAGATTGGTGCACGGGCACACCGGCAACGTTGCACAGGTTATGCTCGGGCCAACTCTCTACAGGAAACACCCCATGGCAGGAAGCAGCTTGCTGGTCTTGATCGACGACATCGCCACCGTGCTGGACGACGTTGCACTGATGACCAAAATGGCGGCGAAGAAGACCGCCGGTGTGCTGGGTGATGACCTGGCGCTCAATGCACAGCAGGTCTCCGGGGTCCGCGCCGAGCGCGAGTTGCCCGTGGTGTGGGCGGTGGCCAAGGGCTCGTTTATCAACAAAGTGATCCTGGTGCCCACTGCGCTGGCCATCAGCGCGTTCATTCCCTGGGCGGTCACGCCGCTGTTGATGATTGGCGGCGCTTATCTGTGTTTCGAGGGCTTTGAAAAGCTCGCCCATAAATTCCTTCACAGCCCTGCAGAAGACGATGCCGGCCACGCAAAGCTGAGCGAAGCCGCCGCCGACCCCGCGACCGATCTGGTGGCGTTCGAAAAGGACAAGATCAAGGGCGCGGTGCGCACCGACTTCATTCTTTCGGCGGAAATCATCGCCATCACCCTGGGCACCGTGGCCGATGCGCCGCTGATGCAGCAAGTGATCGTGCTGTCCGGCATCGCCATCGTCATGACCATCGGCGTCTACGGGCTGGTGGGCGGCATCGTCAAGCTCGACGATGGCGGGCTGTACCTCAGCGAACTCAAGGGTGAGGGCGGCACGCGCCGGGCGCAAAGGGCGATTGGCCGCGGGGTGCTGGTGGCCGCGCCGTACATGATGAAAAGCCTGTCGGTGATCGGCACGGCCGCGATGTTTCTGGTGGGCGGCGGCATCCTCACCCACGGCATCCCGGCGGTGCATCACTGGATCGAAGAAGTGACCCACGCCACGGCCGGGGCCATTGGCGGGTTTTCGGTGGTGATCCCGACCCTGCTCAACGCGGTGGCGGGCATTGTTGCCGGAGCCCTGGTGTTGCTGGTGGTGTCGGTGGTCGGCAAGGTCTGGCGCAAAATCAAAGCCTGAACGGCACCTGAAATCGCGAGGATGGGACGTCGATGACGAGTAACAGCCCTTTGTTTTCCAGCGTGGTTGCCTATGCCCAGCACTGCGAACGGCAGCTGGTGGAAATCCTGCACCGCAGGCCCAACCTCGATCGCCAGCAGGTGATGACGTGGGTGGACGAACAAAGCCACGCCATGACCGACCGTGACCCGCTTGACCTGCTGCGCTCGATCAATGCCAGGGTTCGGGCGGGCAAGCCGCTGCCGTGGGAAGAGCGCTAGAGCAGGCGCGCCGACGTCCCGAACCCGCGCCGCTGCGGTTGATGGCGCCCAGACCGTATGTCGTGTCCAGGGTTACGTGAGCGCCGGGTTGTCTAGTCTCAATTGAACAGAGACAGGACGTCCGGCGCACATGAAGCTCCATTCCCATACCCCCACGCTGTCCATTGCCGACCCCCGTGGCCTTTCTGTGCGGCAGGTTGCCTACTGCCGTACGGCAATCGGTTCGCGCGCCGAGCCACGTATCGTGCGTCAGTCTTTCGATGTTTCCAGTCGATTGGTTTGCTGTACGGATCCCCGCCTTGATCAGCCCAGTTTGTCAAAGGTGTACACCCTGTCTGGGGACGTCGTGTTTGAAGACTGCGCCGATGCTGGCTGGCGGCTGAGTCTTGCGGCGGTTGGCGGACATACGCGCCGGTCATGGGACAGTCGCGGTAGCCACTCAATGACCGAGCATGACGCGTTGCTACGGCCAACGGCCGTTACCGAGCAGTTGAAAGACGCGACGGGTCGGGTGGTTGAACGTTTTTGCTATGGCGACAGCAGTGAGCAATCAGCCGCGCACAATCGCTGCGGGCGGTGGGTGCGACATGATGATCCGGCGGGCTGCACCGACATTCTGGATTATGGACTGGCGGGCCAGCCCGTGATGGAGGCGCGGCGTTTTCTCGCCGACCTGGAGATCCCTGACTGGCCGGCCGCACTCCAAGAGCGGGACCGTTTGCTGGAGGCCCAACAGTATCGCTCGGCAACAGTGTTCGACGCCTCGGGCGCGATGATCCGCCAGCGGGATGCACTGGGTCATGGGCAGGCGCTTGAGTACACCTGTGCCGGACAGCTCAAGGCCATGCATTTGCATTTGGCGGGCGCGCAGGTCGAGCAAACGCTGATCAGCGACATTCGCTACAACGCGCAGGGCCATGTCGAACGCGAGACCGCAGGCAACGGCGTGGTCATCAGCGCATGTTACGAGAAGACAACCGGCCGGCTGAGCAGATTGCTGGCGCAGTCGGCCGACGGCAAAAAACACCAGGACCTCAACTATGGCTACGACCCCGTCGGTCATGTCGTGAGCATTGAGGATGCGGCTCAAACCAGGGCGTTCTACGCCGGCCAGCAAACGTTTCCAGTCAATCGCTATGCCTACGACAGTCTGTATCAGTTGCTCGAAGCCACCGGCCGCGAGTCGGCGGCGACGCGCCAGGGGCCGGATTTTCCCCTGGCACGTCAATCCCTGGACCCCGATAACCTGGTCAACTACACCCAGCGTTTCGACTATGACGCCGCAGGCAACCTGCTGGCCAGGCATCACACCGGCACCGAGACCTGGCGTATGGCCGTGTCGGCAACCAGCAACCGAAGCCTGCCGCAACGGGCTGACGGCTCGCTGCCGACCGATGACGAGATCGCGCAGGCATTCGATGGCAATGGCAATCTTAAGACGTTGCAACCCGGTCAGCTCATGACATGGGACGCGCGAAACCAGCTCAGCGAAATCACCGCCGTGGTCCGTGAGGATGGACCGAACGATAGCGAACTTTATCGTTATGACGGCAACGGGCAGCGTGTGCGCAAGGTCCGGTTCAGTCAGGCCAAAAACCGCAGCCTGACGGCCGAAGTGCGTTATTTGCCCCACCTTGAAATCCACCGCAACGCGGCGACGGCGCAAGTGTGGCAGGTGCTGACGGTGGGCGTCGGGCGCTGCAGCGTGAGGTTGCTGCACTGGGAATCCGGCAAGCCCGAGGGCATCGATAACGATCAGTTGCGCTACAGCCTGGGGGATCACCTGGGCTCAAGCACACTGGAACTGGACCATCAAGCGAAGCTGATCAGCCATGAAGGCTATTACCCCTTCGGCGGCACGGCCTGGTGGGCGGCGCGCAACGCCCTGGAAACCCGCTACAAGACAGTGCGCTATTGTGGCAAGGAGCGCGATGCAACGGGGCTTTATAACTACGGGTTCAGGTACTACGCGCCGTGGCTGCAGCGGTGGATAAGCCCGGATCCTGCCAGGAACGTGCAGGGACTTAATCTTTATCAGTTTGTCGGTGGCAATCCGCTTTGCAACATCGAGAAAGATGGACGTGTTTATGAGGGCGTCGATGACATATACGAGCGCAAGATGAAGTCCGATGGCGACGCTATTCAATGGAGAGGACTGGATCAGTCGACTTTCCACAATCCTGAAGCTTACGGGATTGTAAAGCGCGCGCTTGCAGAGGGTCGGCAGGTATTTGAGGACGCGGTCAGCATGGCGAACGAGGATCCGACGACAACTGCACAAATCATGCGGCGCTACTTCGGTTACTACCACCGTGAGGCATCACCGGCTGTGATCCAGGCGTGGACTCAAACCGGGAAGCTGATGAACCATTACGCTTCCGACGCGGGGGATGCGAAGTTTGTTGGCGTAGTGCCTGCCTCTCAGGGCGAGCTGGCTGCAGTGTTTCCAGGCGATCGGCTGGGTCGGGTTGTCTTGAATACGGCCGAGCTGCATAACGCCGATTTTCCGGTGACATTGGCCCATGAGATGACCCACCTTGGGGTCGTAGACAGTTTTGCCAACGATACCGGGGCGCGCACCCAGGATAATTTTTATCTCGTAGGGCAAGGGTACAAATGGCTGACAGGCCGATCTTCTAATCCTTTTCAGGTCCCGGCAGAAGGTGTGTCTGAAGTGCTGGTCAATGGCGGAATGCGCGACCTTTATTTCAAGTACTCGAGAAGTTCTCAAGCAAAATTTACCGCCCGGGTTCGTCTACTGCATCACGCACCGCAAGCAGTGACCGATTTCAGTTCAGCGGTTAAAGCGTTTAATCAGAATTCGAATATTGCCTCGGTAATGGCCTCCGAAAATGCGGACAGTATTACTTTCTCCGCCTACAGCCTGCATCACCACTACCGAAGTCGATATCCCGGCAGATTAAATGCGCCCACCGATAACCTCAGGTGAAGGGGGTGCTGGCATCGACATGCCGCACCCTTGAGTCATTAGAAAAACACTTTCACCAGCAAACTCGCGGTGTTCTGGTCGGTGTCGAAGTAGCGGGTGTCGTTGATCCCGTACTTGTTGCTCCAGTAGTCATATTCGATACCCACGTACAACTGGCGCTCGGGCAGGTTGATGGCTTTGCCCAGGTCGTATTTGATCTGCGGGTTGAAGTGCAGGTTGGAGTGGTAGTCGCCGTGTTTGGTAGAAGATTTATTGTCCACGACCCAGTCCATGAAGCCGTCGATCAACACGTCCGACTTGCCCACCGGAATGGTGTACGACCAGACCGGGGTGATCTGCCAGGTGCCATTGCCAGCGCGCTGACCGTCGTGATACCGCTTGTAAAAGTTGAGCTGGAAGTAATCGAAGCCGGGAATATTGAAATCAAAACCGGGGCCGATCAGGTAAGACTCGACATCGCCTTCACCGAACTCGTACGTGGTGGCCAGCAGCACATCCTTGATCGGACCCAGTTCGAACTTGCGGTCGAAGATCTTTCCCATCGATAAGCGCGGGGAAATCTCGCCGTAGGTGGTCGCGTTACCGACGCCTGCGTCTGCCTTGCCGTTGTAGCTGATGTAATCCAGAAACACGAAGTTGTCCCCGTACTTCCAGCCATCGGCGTGTTCGTAAGTAAACGTCTGCTGTGTCTCAGGGTTGACTTCGAAGTTCTTGCCGTAGAGATACGTCAGGCTGTTGCTTTGCCATTGCAGCAGATCGTCAGCCATGGCGGGCCCGGCTGCCAGCACACTGCCGGCGACCATCAGGCTGGAAAACGTACGGTTCATGCGGTGCTCCCTTGTGTGTAAGTTGCCGGCTTTTCATTAAGCGGCCTGGTGTAGGGCGCTCTGTTCCGGCGCCTTGTCTGTTGCAGGTAATGCTGTCTGGTTGGTCAGCTTTGTATGCATAGCAAGAGCTGCGCCAATACCTTGAAAAAAGACGAAAAAGTGCCACGGCCCGCTGTTGGTGCGGACGATTCACGGGTTTGTTCGGTTAATCACGACGCGCAGGGGACGGGCCGGAGAGTTGTCCGCTCAGTCAGCTTGTTTCAGTCGGCGAAAGTGCCCCGGTTTCGAGCGGCGGCGGAGGATACCCATGGGCGGCTCAACCCTCAAGTGCGCCGCGACAGCGCACGTGTGACAAAAACGGGCAGGGCGGCTCGAGCGTCTTCACTGGGTATGGACGGGGCCGGCCATCGCCGCGCGTTCGGCACCGCCCAGCACGTTGAACAACAGGTTCAACAGCACGGCGCTGAGGGTCGCCATGGCGATGCCGCTGTGGGTGATGGGCCCCATCCAGTAAGGCATGTGGCTGAAGAACTCCGGGCGCACCACCGGAATCAGGCCCATGCCGATGCTCACGGCCACCAGCAACTGGTTGCGCCGGTCGCCGATGTCGGCCTCCTGCAGAATCTTGATGCCGGTGGCCGCGACCATGCCGAACATGGCGATGGCCGCGCCACCCAGCACGGCAGGCGGGATCGAGGCCACCAAAAAGGCCGCCTTTGGCAACAGGCTCAGGATGATGAGCAACGCACCGGCCACGGCCGTGACCGAGCGGCAGCGCACACCGGTCATCTGCACCAGGCCGATGTTCTGGGCGAAAGACGAGTGGGTGAAGGTGTTGAGGAAGCCGGCAAGGAATGAGGCGGCGGCGTCGCACAGCAAGCCGCGCCGCAGCATGCCGGGGGTGACCTCGCGGTCGGTGATCTTGCCCAGCGCCAGGAACATCCCGGTGGACTCCACGAAAATAATCACCACCACCAGGCACATGGACAGGATCGGCGCGAGGTGAAACTGCGGCAGGCCGAAGTACAGCGGCGTGACCACCTTGAGCCACTGCGCCTGGGCCAGACCGTTGAGATCCACCATGCCGACCAGGCCTGACAGCAGGTAACCCAGGCCCATGCCGATCAGCACCGAGATATTGACCCAGAACCCGCGCATGAAGCGGTTGATCAGCACGATGGTCATCAGCACCAGCGCAGCGACGCCCAGGTACATCGGGTTACCGAAATCGGTCGCCTTGCTGCCGCCCCCGGCCCAGTTCACCGCCACCGGGAACAGCGACAGGCCGATGGACGTGATCACGGTGCCGGTCACCAGCGGCGGGAAGAAGCGCACGACTTTCGACATGAACGGCGCCACCAGCATCCCGAAAAAGCCGGCGGCGATGGTGGCGCCAAAGATGCCTGGCAAGCCGACGCCGTCCATCCCCGCCATCGCCACCATGCTGCCCACCGCCGCGAAGCTGGCACCCATCATGATCGGCATGCGGATGCCCAGCGGGCCGATGCCGAGGGATTGCACCAGCGTGGCGATGCCGGCGACGAGCAGGTCGGCGTTGATCAGAAAGGCGATCTCTTCCCGGGAAAGCCCGGCGGCCTGGCCAATGATCAACGGCACCGCGACCGCGCCGCCGTACATCAACAGAACGTGTTGCACGCCCACCAGCATCAACTGCAGAAGGGACAGCGGCTGTCTTGGCGGCGCGGCAGGGATGCGCGCGTGAGTGGACTCGGACATGCAACACCTCATTGTTGTTATTTTGGGGTAGCAGGCTGGGACGCCTGGCGCTGTAGGAGCGCGCTTGCCCGCGATGGCGTCGTGTCAGCCGATGAATCTGTTATTGATCCACCGCCATCGCGGGCAAGCGCGCTCCTACAGGTCAATCATCGAACCGCAGCAATGCGGCCGATCGGTCAGTTCGTTCGCGCCCCCTTATCAATCCACTGCCCAATCAAATCGCGTTCCTGTTGGGTCATCTGGGTGATGTTGCCCAACGGCATGATCTGCGCGGTGACGGCCTGGGCTTGGATGCGCGGAGCCAGTTGTTGGATCTGTTGCGGGGTGTCGAACATGATGCCGCCCGGCGCGGTGCTGAACAGCGGGCTGGTGGGCTTGGCCGAATGACACACCGCACAGCGCTCCTGAATCACGCTGTGGACCTTGTCGAAATCGGCGCCGCCTGCCTGGGCCACTTCAGTCTGCGCCGGCGCAGCAGGGGCGGGCGCGGGTGCGACGTCAGGCTTGGGCTCGTCGGCGCGGTGGCCGCCAATCGCCGTCCCCGGCAATGGCTGATATTCAATCTTCGCCGGACCTGCGGTTTCCGGGCCACGGGGCATTTGCGCGGGGCCGGTGACGTACGCCAGGCAAATCATCCCCAACGCGCCCACCGGCAACGCCCACGCGTATTTATGGCTGTTGTGACGGGTGTTGAAATAATGCCGCACCACCACCGCGACCACCGCGATGCCGGCCAGGATCAGCCAGTTGTACTGACTGCCGTAAGTGCTCGGGAAGTGGTTGCTGATCATGATGAACAGCACGGGGAGGGTGAAGTAGTTGTTGTGCCGCGAGCGCAGCAGGCCTTTGGCGGGCAGCGACGGGTCCGGCGTGCGGTTTTCGGCAATCGCCGCGACCAGGGCGCGCTGGGCCGGCATGATGATGCGGAACACGTTGCCGACCATGATGGTGCCGATGATCGCGCCGGTGTGCAGGTACGCGCCGCGCCCGCTGAACACCTGGCTGAAGCCGAAGCACGCGGCGATGATCAGCACGAACAGCACCAGGCCCAGCAGGCCGGGGCGTTTGCCCAGTGGAGAATCACAGAGCAGGTCGTAGATGAACCAGCTGGCGATCAGCGAGCCGATGCCCAGCGCTACGCCTTCCGGGCCGGTCAGGGTGCTGCCGGGTGCAAGCAGGTACAAGACCGGGTTGGCGTAGAACACGACGCAGAGCAGCGCGACGCCTGACATCCAGGTCCAGTAGGCTTCCCATTTGAACCAGTGCAGGTTGTCCGGCATGGTCGGTGGCGCGAGTTTGTATTTTTCCAGGTGGTAGATGCCGCCGCCGTGAATCGCCCATAAGTCGCCGGACAATCCATCCCGCGGGTTGACCCGATTAAGGTTGTTCTCCAGCCAGACGAAGTAGAAGGATGCGCCGATCCAGGCGATCCCGACGATCATGTGAACCCAGCGCACGGCCAGGTTCAGCCATTCCATCAGATGTGCTTCCACAGTGTTTACCTCGGCCTGTCGCTACTTGCGAGCGCTCAGGCCCTTTCTTATCAATGGGGATCGAGCATCATCAGCTGATGCTCTTCGAAGAAATGCTCATCGCAGTTATTGCCTTCTCCACTGCGATCAACCACCAGGAAGTCATCCCGCTTTTCGATCGTCAGCACCGGGTGGTGCCAGACGCCGCGATGGTAATTAATGCCCTGCCTGCCGTTGGTGACGAAGGCGCGGGCCAACTCTGAGTCAGGTGCATCGCCACGTGGCGCGACCACGATCAGAAAGGGGTTGCCGAGCAGCGGGATGAAAGCCTGGCTGCCCAGCGGATGGCGTTCCAGCATGCGAATGGTCAGCGGCATCGGCAGCGATTCTGCGCGGAAGATGCTGATGATCGCCTTGTCGTCCGGCGTGGCGGTGTCCACCTCGGCCAGATGGTGAAAGCGCATGGTCGAGCCGTTGTTGATCATGAAATGGTCGCTGCCATCGGTTTCGATGACATCACCGAACGGGGCAAAGGCTGCTTTGGTCAACGGCTCGATAGTCAGTGTGCGCATGCTGGGGTCTTCTGTATTCATGATGAGTTGATAAACACCTGTAGGAGCGCGCTTGCCCGCGATGCGGTGTGCCAGCCGATGAACGTGTCACAGGCATATTGCAATCGCGGGCAAGCGCGCTCCTACAGACTCGGCATTACTTCGCAACCTTCCCCAACACCCGCAACCGGCTCACGCCGCCGTCGGGGAAGACGTTGAGGCGAATATGGGTGATCGGGCCAAGTGCTTTGATCTGCTCGGCGAAGCTGTGCTCGGCGTGCATCTCAAGCTTCTGGCTGGGCAGCAATTCGCGCCAGAACAGGCTCTGGGTTTCGATCTGGCTGTCGGTGCCGCCTTTGACGAATGCACCCTGGATCGAGCAGCTGTCCGGATAATTGCCCTTGAAGTGCAGCGTGTCGACGATCACCTGTTCCACCTCGCCAGCATGCCCCAACGCGACGATCACCCAGTCGTTGCCCGGCGTGCGCCGACGTGCGGTTTCCCAGCCATCGCCCATGTTGATGCCGCGGCCCGGGTTGAGGATGTTGCTCATGCGCCCGAAGTGCTCGTCGGAACAGGCCAGGGCACGGCCGCCATTGAGCGCCGCCGCCAGATCGATCTGCTCGTTGTCGCCGACGGTGGACCAGTCACGGTGCGGCACGCCGTACACCCGCAAGCGCGCCACGCCGCCGTCCGGGTAGATGTTGAAGCGCAGGTGGCTGTACGCCTGTTGGTCACCGATCTCGTGGTAGTGATGGCTGTCGCCTTTGAGCTCCACGGCCGGCAGCACTTCCGTCCACCGGGTGTGTTCGTCCGGTTCGCCGGAGGCCAGGAAGCAGGCTTCCAGCGACGCCGACGGCGGGTAATTGCCGGTGAAGAACGAGGTGTCGATGTCCACGCCCTTGATCGAACCGGCCACGCCCAGGCGGATTACCGCGCTGTCATACCCTTCAAAGCGCTTGCGACGCGACTCCCAGCCGTCCATCCACTTGCCGTTATCGTCGAACACCCCCTCCTTGAACACGGCCGGGGTTGGCTGGAACAGGCGGTTGGCATCGGCGAACCAGTCGTCGGTGACGGAAATGATCCTGGTGCCCAGGCGTGCGTCGGCCAGGTTGACGAATTTCTCGAAGGGTGCGGCGTAAGCTTTCATTCTTTTTGTCTGCCTTTTAATGGGTGGCGTGGGAGAGGGCGGTCAGAGGGCTTGCAGGCGAAACAGGGCAATCTTGTTGATCTCGGCCAGGGCGCAGGCAAATTCGGTGTCGGCCGAATGGTGAATGCGCGTCTCGAACGCGGCGAGGATCTGATGCCGGTTGCTGCCTTTCACCGCCATGATGAAGGGAAACGCGAACTTCGCTTTGTAGGCCGCGTTCAGCGCCGTGAAGCGCTGGAACTCCTCGCGCGTGCACTGATGAATGCCGGCGCCGGCCTGCTCGCTGGTACTGGCTTCGGTCAGTTGGCCTTGCACGGCAGCTTTGCCGGCAAGGTCCGGGTGGGCGTTGATCAATGCCAGTTGCGCGGCGTGATCAGCGCTCATCAGGATGTCGCTCATGCGGGCGTGCAGCGTGTCGATGTCGTCGAGGTCCGGACCCTGGCCGGCGTCCCAGGCTTTTTCAGCCACCCACGGCGAGTGCTCGTATATGTCGGCGAAGGTCGCCACGAAGGCTTCGCGGCTCAGTCGGGAGGGGGTGAGGGTCTGGAAGCGGCTCATTGGGCGTCTCTCTTGAACGGGTGCACAGCGTGCCAGTGGCGGGCGATGTCCACGCGGCGGGTGATCCACACCTGCTCGTGGCCTTTGACGTATTCGAGGAAACGTTGCAGCGCGGCCAGTCGGGCAGGGCGGCCGATCAGCCGACAATGCAGGCCGATGGAAAGCATCTTCGGCGCCTCGGCTCCTTCGGCGTAGAGCACGTCGAAGGCGTCTTTGAGGTACTCGAAAAAGTCATCGCCCTTGTTGAAACCCTGGGCCTGGGTGAAGCGCATGTCGTTGGTGTCCAGCGTGTACGGAATCACCAGGTGCGGCTTGCCGGTGGGGGTGTTCGGTTCCCAGTAGGGCAGGTCGTCGTCGTAGGTGTCGCTGTCGTAGAGAAAACCGCCTTCTTCCATCACCAGGCGCCGGGTGTTGGGCCCGGTGCGGCCGGTGTACCAGCCCAGCGGACGCTCGCCGGTCAGCTCGGTGAGGAGGCGAATGGCCTCCTGCAGGTGCTCGCGTTCCTGCGCTTCGTCCATGTACTGGTAGTCGATCCAGCGATAGCCGTGGCTGCAGATCTCGTGCCCGGCCTGGACCATGGCGCGGATCACATCGGGGTGACGCTGCGCGGCCATGGCCACGGCGAAGACCGTCAGCGGGACATCGAATTGCTTGAACAGCTTGAGCACGCGCCACACGCCGGCCCGGCTGCCGTATTCGTAGAGCGATTCCATGCTCATGTTGCGCACGCCTTGCAGCGGCTGGGCCGACACCATCTCGGAGAGGAACGCCTCGGACTCTTTATCGCCGTGCAGAATACTGCGCTCGCCGCCTTCCTCGTAATTGAGCACGAAGGACAGCGCGATACGGGCATCGCCTGGCCAGTGAGGATGGGGCGGGGTAGGGCCATAACCGATCAGGTCGCGAGGGTAGTCGGCGCTCACTGCAAGATTCCTTCTGTGCGTATTGTCTGCGGCTGTGCTCTCTGTTTCTGCATGAACCGATGCAGGGCCAGCCGCCGCGATGAAAAGATTGTATACAACTTTATTCACGTTTTGTAAGCCCGTTTTTTGCTTTTCTTGCCTGGACGGTCATTGCAATAAACCTGCCTGACCGGTCAGGATCCACGGAAAAACTTCAATACTTTCCGCAAGCCGCCGCCAGTCAAGGGTTTCAGCAGCGCGACGCGCGGACAGCGGTTGGAAACCACATTTATTGTGTACAAGTTTCTTTGAAAGTGTCTTAATCGTGCATCGCCCGCACCGTCCGAGCACTGCAACGGTGCGTGCAGATACTTTCCTCACTCAAGCGAGGCGCTGACACAAATGGGACGACTCACCACACACGTACTGGATGCCGCGCACGGCTGCCCCGGCAGTGCCATTCACATTGCCCTGTATCGGGTCGACGGCGAACGGCTGGACAAGATCGCCGAGGCCGTCACCAATGCCGACGGTCGCTGCGACGCACCGTTGTTGCAAGGCGATGATTACCGTTCCGGGGTCTACCAACTGCAGTTTCAGGCGGGGGATTATTACCGCGCCAAGGGTGTTCAACTCCCCGACACGGCGTTTCTCGACGTGGTGGTGCTGCGCTTTGGCATCGACGCCGCGCAGGAGCACTACCACGTGCCACTGCTGATTTCGCCTTACAGCTACTCGACCTATCGCGGCAGCTAGACCGCCCGCTCTCGATGACCCCTCGCCAGCCCCTGGAGACAAGCGGCCATGACCCTGTTGAAGATCACTGCCGGCGGGTATGAATTTCTCGCCCAGACCCATCCCGATGCGCCGCACACCGTGGCGGCTTTTCTCAACCTGTTGCCGTATCGGCAGAAACTCATCCATGTGCGCTGGAGCGGCGAAGGCTGTTGGGTGCCACTGGGTGAATATCAGTTGATCAAGGATGATCAACCCATCGGTTTCGAAAACCACACCAGTCACCCGTCAGTGGGGGACATTCTTTTTTATCCCGGTCCCTATAGCGAGACCGAAATATTAGTGGCCTATGGCTCGTGTTGTTTTGCCAGCAAGATGGGGCAATTGGCGGGTAATCACTTTTTGACCGTGGTCCAGGGTCAGGAAAACCTGCGGGCCCTGGGCGTCAAGACATTATGGGAAGGCGCCCAGGAAATCCTATTCGAACGGGCTTAAAACCTGACTCAATCAGGGTGGGTAGGTGGGTTACCCGTCGCCCCATGATCGAGTCAATTTGGTGCGGACCGCTCTGGCCTGCACCTTGGGCGCGCATCGCTGGCCGATGGCCGTCCACCTATTTATCTCCGGTGTCCGTTGCGCGATACCCATGGGGCTTTGCGCGACAGACAGCACCGCCGCAAGCGCGTAGTTTGCAGCACATCACTTATTAGTTTGCGTTAATTATTCGCTTAATATTCTGGAAGACGCTCGGAAGTATTGACCGTGGGCGAAGGTTTTATCCCGGAAAGTTAATGGGTGAGTGACAGTCATGTGCGGGAGAAAGTAAGCCGTTAGTTGCGGGCATTGGCATGCGGCTTGCTGATGGTCAGGTCACGATAAACCCACTTTCGAGCCCAAGACTATGAGCAGTGATCAAATCGCTATTGAAGGCGGCCGCGCCCAGGTCGGGACCGCGCGCTGGCATCAACTGGTCATCGGCGTTGTGTGCATGATGGCGATTTCCAGTCCGCAGTACGTGTGGACGCTGTTTACCGGGCCGCTGACGGCAAAGCTCGGTGTGTCGCTGGCGCAGATCCAGGTCACGTTTTCCCTGTTGATCATCCTGCAGACGTTCTTCTCCCCCGTGCAGGGCTATCTGGTGGACCGCTTCGGTATCCGCACGCTGGTGGGCCTGGGCTGTGCGTTGTCCGGCCTGAGTTGGGTGCTGGCCAGCCAGGCTTCTTCGCTGAGCATGCTCTACCTGACGTACGGCGTGGTCGGCGGTCTCGGCACGGGGATTGTCTACGTCGGCATCGTCGGCCTGATGGTGCGCTGGTTCCCTGACCGTCGCGGCTTTGCGGCGGGCGCCGTGGCTGCCGGTTACGGCATGGGCGCGATGATCACCACCTTTCCCATCAGCAACAGCCTGCAAAGCGCCGGCATGGAACACACCATGCTGGTGTTCGGCCTGATCCTGGGCGTGGTCGGGCTGCTGGCGTCGCAGTTTCTGCGCCAGCCACCGGCGCTGGTGCGTGATCACACCGTGGCGGAAATCCCGCAGACCGTTTCCGATATCACGCCCAAGGAAATGCTCAAGACGCCGGTGTTCTGGCTGATGTTTTTGATGTTCAGCCTGATGTCCACCTCGGGCCTGATGGTCACGTCGCAGATGGCCAGTTTCGCCAAGGATTTCGGCATGACCACGGTGTTGGTGATGGGCATGGCAGCGCTGCCACTGGCCCTGACCATCGACCGTATCTGCAACGGCCTGACCCGGCCGTTGTTCGGCTGGATCTCCGACCACATCGGCCGGGAAAACACCATGGCGGTCGCCTTTCTGTTCGAGGGCGTGGCCATGACCCTGTGGTTGCTGACCAGCGATAACCCGGTATTGTTCGTGCTGCTGTCGGGCGTGGTGTTCCTGGGCTGGGGTGAAATCTTCTCGCTGTTCCCCTCGACGCTGACCGACACTTTCGGCACCCGCCACGCCACCACCAACTACGGTTTCCTGTACATGGCCCAGGGGATCGGCGCAGTGTTCGGCGGCCCGGTCGCGGCGCTGCTGCACCAGTACACCGACAGCTGGTACCCGGTGTTCGCGGTGGCCATCAGTTTTGACATCATCACCGCGTTTTTGGCCTTCTTCGTCCTCAAGCGCATGCGCATGAACTGGCTGGCCAGGCACGCTGTGTAATGTCAATCGGGCGGCTTCTTCTGTAGGAGGGAGCTTGCTCGCGATTCAATGCACGTAATCCGGAGATGCGGCGGATGTACGGGCCTCATCGCCAGCAAGCGCCCTCCCACAAAGGGTGATGTTTATCTGCATCTCGCTGCTTCTCTCAATAACAAGGACTGAATCATGCTCAACACCACACTGGCCGCGCGCGGCATCGCCGTTGCGCCTCACAGCCTTGCGGCACAATCGGCGCTGGCGGTGTTGCGCGAAGGCGGCAACGCGATCGAGGCCATGGTCGCGGCGGCGGCCACCATTGCGGTGGTCTACCCGCACATGAACAGCCTGGGCGGCGACGGCTTCTGGCTGGTCATGCCGGCCAGTGGCGATCCGGTAGCCATCGACGCCAGCGGCCCAGCCGGCAGCCTGGCGACCCTGAATCGTTACGCCGGCATGAGCAAGATTCCCATCCGGGGCGTGGACGCGGCACTGACCGTGGCCGGCACCGTCGGCGGCTGGCAGGAAGCCCTGGCGGTCGCCGCCGAGCTGGGCGGCAACACGCCGTTGCCGCGCTTGCTGGCAGACGCCATCCACTATGCCCAGGCGGGCATCCCCACCACCGTCTCCCAGTTCAACGCCACGTCCAGTAAGCGAGCGGAACTGCAGAACATCCCGGGTTTCGCTGAAACCTTTTTGCCGGACGGTGCGGTGCCGCTTGCTGGCAGTCTGTTCCGCCAGCCGCGCCTGGCGGTCACTCTGCAAACCCTGGCCGACAAGGGCCTGGACAGTTTTTATCGCGGGGCGCTGGCCGATTCCATTGCCCGCGACCTGAAGGCTCTGGGCTCGCCTGTCACCGCTGACGACCTGGCCGGTTATCGCGCCAAACGCGTACGCCCGCTGGAACTGAGCCACAGCGCCGGGACGGTCTACAACCTGACGCCGCCCAGCCAGGGTCTGGTCTCACAGCTGATTCTCGGGATTTCCGATCACGCCGGGCTGGCGCGACACAACGCGGACGAAGCGGACCACATCCACACCCTGGTGGAAGCGACCAAGCTGGCGTTCGCGCTGCGTGATGACCACATCACCGACCCGGAACACATGAGCATTGATCCGCAAAGCTGCCTGACCGCCGACAACCTGCAGGCGATGGCGGCGTGCATCGATCCTCAGCGCGCCGCGCCGTGGGGGGAGGGCAAGGGGCCCGGCGACACCATCTGGATGGGCGTGATCGACAACGACGGGCTCGCCGTGTCGTTCATTCAAAGCATCTACCACGAGTTCGGCAGCGGCGTGGTGCTGCCGGCATCCGGCCTGAACTGGCAGAACCGGGGGGCGTCGTTCAGCCTCGACCCCGACCACCTGCTGACATTGAAACCGGGGAAAAAGCCCTTCCACACCCTCAACCCTGCCGCCGCCCGCTTGAAAGACGGGCGCGCCATGGTCTACGGCACCATGGGCGGCGACGGCCAGCCCCAGACCCAGGCGGCCGTCTTCAGCCGTTACGCTGTCTTTGATCAGCCGTTGCAGCAGGCGGTGACCGCGCCGCGCTGGTTGCTCGGGCGCACCTGGGGCGATACCTCGGACACCCTCAAGCTGGAATCGCGGTTTGATCCGTCGGTCATCGCCGAACTCAAGCGCCGTGGCCACGAAGTCGAGCTGCTGGAGGCCTTCACCGAAACCATGGGCCATGCGGGCGCAGCCGTGCGGCTGGTCAACGGCAGCTTCGAAGGCGCTTTCGACCCACGGGGTAACGGTGCCGCCGCCGGTTACTGATTCGGGCGGTTCGTCCGCCGTTCATTAATGCGTCGGCACTACATATGTATGCCGGCGCGCCGCGTGAACTGTGAACACTCCAACACTCTTATTGCGTTGGAGAACACACCCCATGACCCCTGAATTAAACCCGGTCGACCTGCTGTCGACCGACATCCCCGTCGATCAAACGCTGCTGGAAATCACCTCGCCGCTGCCCGACTGGCTGCTCAACGCCAGCGATACAGTGCGTGAAAACTATCGCGAGCGCCTGATCGCCTACCACGCGTCGGCTGCACGGCTGGAGGCGCACCTGGATGCGGTGCTGCCCTCGTTCGAGACCTTCACCGACGAGCTCCTCGCCGCGCGCATCAAGGCGGATCTGGGCCTGGACATCGCCCCGGAAACCATCGTCCTGGACCTGCCCAAAAGCGTTCACCGCGACTACGACATCGACCCGCAATTCGGCCGGGTCACAAGCTACGCCGCGCCCTGGGTGGCCAGCACCGAGCGCGAGTTGATCGGCCTTGGCGAGCTGGCGCGCCTGAATGTTGCCGCCGATGACGAACAGATGGCCGAGCGCCTGGTGCTGGCCAGGTCCGAACTCGACGCGCCCCATTACGTTGAGGCCGGCCTGACCGCCCGCTACCTGCATCGCCTCATTGCGCAACTGGACGTCACCCAGGCTTACCGCACCTTGCTCACGAGCGTGTTTCACGTGCCGGGGCCAGTCTCCGGGCAACCGGCGGAACAGGCGCAGCGTGATGCCGATCTGCTGCTCGAACCCTACGAGCAAAAGCTGTCGCTGGAAGGCTTTTGCGGGTTTGCCCGGCACCGCCTGAGCGAGGCCGGTTATCAGCTGTTCCAGATGGCGGTCCAGGCTCGCTCCCGCGTGGAAACCGACGCCGCCGGGATCGAGATGAACTGGGTGCTGTTCAAACCGGGAGTGGCGGTGACCGGCGAACGCGACGGGCACACACTGAGCGGGCTGTGCGCGATCCGTGATCGCCAGACCGACCGGACGCTGATTTATCTGCCAGAAGCGCCTGGCGACCTCACCTTGATCGAAGGAGACAACCCGGCAGAGGCCAAATCCCGGCTGATTCAAAAGCTGATCCGCGACCCGGCCCTGGTCGATTACCTGGCCGAGCGCACCCTGGACTCGGCCCATCAGGCCCGTCACGCCAGCTACATCCATCAGGCCTTGGCGCGCCGGTTCGAGGGCTTCATCGACTTCGCCCCGGCGCTGGACCTGCAAGTGGCGGCGCAGCAGTTGCACACCCGCGCCTGGCAGTTGCAGCGGATGACCCAAGCCGGCGCCCGCAGCCGGTTTGATCTCGCCCGCGAGCGCTCCAGGGCGCAGAACGACAGCTACCTGATGTACTTTCGGGCGCTGCTGAGTCTGTTACCCGGCATCGGCACCCTGATCAGTCTGCAGGAGGGCTTGAGCAGTGCGCGTCAGGCGTCGGACGCGTTCGGCAGCGGCCGACTGGACGACGGGCTGCTGGCCTCGGGCGGCGTGGTGTTGAGTGTGCTGGATCTGGCGCTGTCGATTGTGCCGGGGGCGGCGGGCCTCCGCGTGCTGGCGCGAACGGGTCGGCGCAGCGCCGCTGTCAGAGTCGCTGCATCGGGGGGCCGGTCCCATGTGCTCACGCCGTTCGAAGGCTACGAAGTACAGGTGTCGTTGGTGGACGCGGTGGCGCAAACCGGTCGCGACGTCGGCACCTACCTCAAGGACGGCCAGCTGTGGATCGCTCGCAAGGGCGTGGTGTACGGCGCCTATCGACGCAGCGGCGAGCAGACGTTGCGGCTGAAGAAAACCCCCGGCCATGGGTACGAGCCGCCGCTGCGCCTGGAAAACGGCAACTGGGTGTACCACACCGACGTCGGTCTCAAGGGCGGGGTGAAGTCGACCATCGCCGAAACCCTGATCGCCAAGGCCCACGCGGACCCGGCGTTCAATAATCGACAGGCTCGGGCGCTGCTCGATCAGTTCGACTTTCCTTCCGAGAGCCAGCGTCGCCTGGAGCTGGACGCGGCGGTTCACTACCAGAAGCACCGGGCGTTCCCCGACTGGGTCCAGACCTACCGCCGTCCAGTGCCGGACACCACCGTGCAGCCTGGCCCCAGCGGCGTCAAACGCAAGCAAGCGCCGACCGCCGACCCCCAGGCCAAGCGCACCCCTGACGCGGGAGCGTCCACGTCGGCAGGTCCGTCCCGTGGCCCTGACAGCTGGAAACGCTGGGCGCAGCCGCTGGACGAGACCGTCCAGATCAAGCAGGTAACCCTGCATCCGCCGGTCTTTCGGGTCGAAGGCGAGCAGGGCAGGGACTTCATTCGAATGGACGGGGCGCGCTACGACATTCTGCCGAGCGGCGGCACCGTACACCCGACGATCGTGTTCCTGAACAACCCGAACCGGTTGGAGGACAGTTTTTCCGGGCTCAACGAAACCATCCGGCTTAATCACTTCGAGCAGCCGGTCATGGCGTCCTTCAGCGAGGGGCAATGGACCGTGCACGGCCCGCTGTTCAAACGCAAGATTCAGCAGCTGGTTGAGCAGGCACGACCGGGCATGACGCCGGCCAGCTACCGGATTCTGGCGGAGAAAATCTTTGATCGCGCCGATCCGGCCCACAGTGGCATGACCTCGACCCGGCTGATCAACCTGCGGGCCACGCTCAATGCCTGGCAACGCGGCCAGCCGGCGCCGCTGCCGGGCCTGAACGACCCGCTGCTGATGCTCGAAGGCACGCACCTGACCGGCGTCGGCACGCTGACCGCGCGGCTTAACGTTAGTTACGGCCCGTCGTTGCAGACGTTCACGCGCCTGGATTTCTCGGCGCAGGAACCGTCGTTGCTCAACCTGCTGACCACGGCCGCCGCCCATGGCCATGTGGGCGTAGAGGGCAAGAAAAGCCTGCGTGACTACCTGTCGGCGCTGTTGACGCACGCTGGCTACAACGTGGTGTCGGCGGATGAGGCCGTGTTGCACACCCGCTCCATTCTGTTGTTCCGCCGCCCCGGGCAGGAGCCGCTGTACCTGCTGAAAATGATGCGGGTGTCGACCTCGGTGCCCCGGTTTAACCTGCCCAGCGTGGACAGTGCGTTCCCGCTGTCCAACCGCTGGATCGACGAGTGGCTGGGGGCGCATGCCGGTGACCGTGCACTGGATGCCGTGGTCGAGGCCCGCCAGGACGGGCGCCTGGTGAAGTTGATTGGCGGGATCAGGGTCAGCAACAGTGCCGAGAGCGGCATCCAGGTGTTTGTAGAACGAATCGCCAGCGATTTCTGATCTGTCCGTGTAGGAGCGCGCTTGCCCGCGATGGCATTGTGTCAGTGATGGGTCTATTCACTGACACACCTCAATCGCGGGCAAGCGCGCTCCTACAGGGTTCGGTGACGCGTATCGGGCTACAGGAAGACAAACTTGGCGATGAAGATCGCGCACAGCGCCCACAGGCTGATCGATATCTCTTTGCACTTGCCGGTTCCGGCCTTGAGCACCACGTAGGTGATGAAGCCCAGTGCGATGCCGTCGGCCACTGAGAAGGTCAGCGGCATCATGATCGCCGTGACAATCGCCGGAATGCTGTCGGTCGCCTCGTCCCAATTGATGTGCGCCATGCCGCTCATCATCAGCATGGCCACGTAAATAAGCGCGCCCGCCGTCGCGTACGCCGGGATCATGCCGGCCAGCGGCGCAAAGAACATCGCCGCCACAAACAACAGCCCCACCGTCACCGCCGTCAGCCCGGTGCGCCCGCCCGCCGCCACCCCGGAAGCGCTTTCGACGTAACTGGTGACCGGCGGCACACCCACCATCGCCCCGAACACGCTGGAAGCGCTGTCGGCCTTCAAGGCCCGCGACAGGTTTTCAATGCGCCCGTCTTCCCGTACCAGCCCCGCGCGCTGTGCCACCCCCATGAGGGTGCCGGCGGTGTCGAACATGTGCACGAACAGAAACGCCAGCACCACGCTGATCATGCTGACGTTGAACACCCCGGCGAGGTCCATCGCCATCCAGGTCGGCGCCAGGCTCGGCGGCATTGAATAGAGGCCGTTGTACTGCACCAGGCCCAGGCCCCAGCCGGCCAGGGTCACGGTGATGATGCTGATCAGGATCGCGCCGAACACCCGGTGGTAGCTGAGCACCGCGATCATCAGAAAGCAGACGGCGGCCAGCAGCGGCGCAGGTTCGCGCAACGAGCCGAGGCGGATCAGGGTGGCCGGGCTGTCGACCACGATGCCTGCGGTCTTCAGGCCGATCAACCCGAGGAACAGCCCGACCCCCGCACCCATGGCATAACGCAAACTGACCGGGATGCTGTTGAGCAGCCATTCACGGATGCGCGACAGGGTCAGGACCATGAAGATCACGCCGGAGACGAACACTGCGCCCAGCGCCGTTTCCCAGCTGTAGCCCATGGTGCCGACCACGGTGTAGGTAAAGAACGCATTGAGCCCCATCCCCGGCGCCAGGCCGACCGGCCAGTTGGCGTACAGGCCCATCAACAGGCAACCCAGCGCTGCCGCGATGCAGGTGGCGACGAACGCGGCGCCGTGATCGATGCCGGCGTCGGCCATGATGTTGGGGTTGACGAAGATGATGTAGGCCATGGTGATGAAGGTGGTCAGGCCCGCCAGCAACTCGGTCCGGACGGTGGTGCCATGCAGGCTGAGCTTGAACAGGCGCTCAAGCAGGCCGCTGCGGGGCGGGGTGAGGTCCAGCGGAGACGCTTCGGATTTGCGGCTTTGCACAGTGAAATTCCTCGGTACGTTTTTGTTGTTTTTCCCGGGTGCCGGCAGCAGCGCTGTGAGGCCGGAGGACCGCTCAGTCAGATTTGTTGACTGATAGGTCAGGAACGCGCACGAGTGGGATTATGCTTTTGTATACAAATAATGCAAATAATGTTTTATCCATTGTTTTGGATAAATCGCGGATTGTGTGCATAACGAGTGGGGCACCGGGACGGTGTCTGGAACCTGTGCACTGTGTACAATGCGCCGGTACTTTTACTGTGAGTTTGCGGCGATATCTGCTATTGATTCGCGGCACAGCAATCACCGTTACGGCCGTGCGCCGGATTCAATTCTCACGAGTGCCCATGAACGAACAGTTGCAGCCCCTCAAGAAACAGCCACGCACCGTCAAGGCGGGTCGCAGCGGCACCCAGGACGATATCGTCTACGCCCATATCTTCGAGGCCATTCTCGAGCAGCGACTGGCGCCGGGCACCAAGCTGAGCGAAGAAGCACTGGGCGACATCTTCGGGGTCAGCCGCACCATCATTCGTCGCGCCCTGTCACGATTGGCCCATGAAGGGGTCGTGCTGTTGCGGCCCAATCGCGGCGCCGTGGTGGCCAGCCCCAGTGTCGAAGAGGCGCGTCAGGTGTTCTTCGCCAGACGGCTGGTGGAAAAGGCCATTACCGAGCTTGCCGTCGAGCACGCCAGTGCCGAGCAACTGGCTGAGCTGCGCAAGATGGTGAGTGATGAGCGAGACAGTTTTGCCAGGGGGGATCGCGGGGCGGGCATTCGTCTGTCCGGGGAATTCCACCTGAAACTGGCGGAAGCGGCGAAAAACGCCCCGCTGATCAGCTTTCAGCGCAGCCTGGTGTCACAGACCTCATTGATCATCGCGCAGTACGAAAGCGGCAACCGCTCGCACTGTTCCTACGATGAACACACCCAACTGATCGACGCCATCGAAGCGCGGGATGCGCCGCTGGCGGTGAACCTGATGATGCACCACATGGATCACATCGACAGCAAACTCAACCTCGACGAAGACAGCGCCTCCGACGACCTGCACGCGGTGTTCTCGCACCTGATGCTGCCGAAGAAAAAGCCGGGGCGTAATTCGGTGGTTTGACGCATGCGAATGCACTACAAAACTGTAGGAGCGACCCTGTTCGCGAAGCTTTTTAGCTGACACTGCTTCGCCAACAAGTTGGCTCCTACAGAGGTTTTTTTGATCGCACTTTAACGCCTGTGCACCAACACCCCCGCCGAATAGGTTTCGCTCACCGTCCGGTCATCCCCCAGCGTCATCAGCACAAACAACCGCTCTTCGATGCTGCTCGCCTGCTTCATGCGGTACGCCAGCAGCGGGGTGGCGTTGTAATCCAGCACCACGAAATCCGCCTCGTTGCCCGCCTGCAAACTGCCGATCCTGTCATCCAGTCGCAGCGCCCGCGCGCCGCCCAGTGTTGCCAGGTACAGCGACTTGAACGGGCTCAGCTTCGCGCCTTGCAGCTGCATCACTTTGTAGGCTTCGTTCAGCGTCTGCAGAATCGAAAAGCTGGTGCCGGCGCCGATGTCAGTGCCCAGTCCTACGTTGACCTTGTGCCGCTCTGCCATCGGCAGGTTAAACAGCCCACTGCCGAGGAACAGATTGGACGTCGGGCAAAAGGCAACCGCTGACCCGGTTTCGGCCAGGCGCGCACATTCCTCGTCGCACAGATGCACGCCGTGTGCGAACACCGAGCGTTCCCCCAGCAGCTTGAAATGGTCGTACACGTCCAGGTAGTTCTTCCGTTCCGGGAACAGCGCCTTGACCCACTCGACCTCCTTGAGGTTTTCGCTGATGTGGGTCTGCATGTACAGGTCCGGGTATTCGGTCAGCAGTTGACCGGCCAGGGCCAGTTGTTCCGGCGTGCTGGTGGGGGCAAAGCGTGGGGTCACGGCGTAATGCAGGCGGCCTTTGTCATGCCAGCGCTCGATCAGCGCCTTGCTGTCGGCGTAGCTGGATTCGGCGGAGTCCACCAGATAATCCGGCGCGTTGCGGTCCATCATGACTTTGCCGGCGATCATCCGCAGGTTGAGCTTTTCGGCGGCGCTGAAAAACGCCTCTACCGATTCCTTGTGCCGGCTGCCGAACACCAGCGCCGTGGTGGTGCCGTTGCGCAGCAGTTCTTCCAGAAACAGGTCAGCCACCTCAGCCGAATGCGCAGGGTCTTCGAACTGCTTCTCGCAGGGGAATACGTAGGTGTTGAGCCAGTCCAGCAACTGTTCGCCGTAGGACCCGACCATGCCGGTCTGCGGCAAATGGATGTGGGTGTCGATGAAACCGGCGCTGATCAGGGCGTCCTGATAGGTGAGCACCTGTACGTCGTCAGCCAGCGTGCCCAGCAAGTCAGCGGCGTGACCGACAGCGGTGATCCTGCCGTTCTCGACGACCATCAGCCCGTCTTCGAAATACGCGTATGAATCCTCGATCGCCATCTCGGCCGGGTCGCCGAGGCTGTGGACGATGGCGGCGCGGTAGGCTTTCTTGCTGGCAGAGTCAGGGGTCATGGGGTTCTCGTTAAAAAGGGTTCAGGCGGTAAAGGCCCGTAGGAGCGAATTTATTCGCGAAGGGCCAGCGCAGGCGCTACATCTTCATCAGCCTGAACTATCGCCTCGCGAATAAATTCGCTCCTACAGGGGGGCGATCCGGCAGCAGCCTGGCAATCGGTTGGGCGCCTGCACTGTGCTCGCCGAAGCGTGCGTTGTAAGTGGCGATGACTTCGGCGGCGATGGACACGGCGATCTCAATGGGCAACTTGCCTTTCACCTCGGTCAGGCCCATGGGGCAGCGCATGCGTTGGACCAGCGCAGGGTCGAAACCGCGATCACGCAGGCGGTGCTCGAATTTTACACGTTTGGTTTTGGAGCCGATCAGGCCGAAATAGGTGAAGTCGCCGCGGGTGAGGATGGCCGCGGTCAGTTCCAGGTCCAGCTGATGCTTGTGGGTCATGACGATGCAATAACTGCCCGTGGGCAGCCGCTCGACTTCCTCAATGACCTCATCGTTGAGGATCGTCGTCACACCTTCGGGGATCTGCGCCGGGAATTCCTGCTCACGGGAATCGATCCAGCGCACCCGGCAGGGCAGGCTGGCCAGCAGCGGCACCAACGCCCGGCCGACGTGGCCGGCGCCGAACACCGCGATCTGTGCCTGGGGCTGACCCATGGGCTCGAACAGCACTACATTCACGCCGCCGCAGCACTGGCCCAGGCTGGCACCGAGGCTGAAGCGCTCCAGCCGGGTCTGCTGGCTGCCACTGGCGAGCATCTCGCGGGCGATGGCCATGGCCTTGTATTCCAGATGACCGCCACCGATGGTGTCGAACATCCGCTCGGCGCTGACCACCATCTTCGAACCGGCATTGCGCGGCGTCGAGCCACGCTCCTCGATGATGGTCACCAGCACGCAGGCTTCGCCCCGGGTCTGCAGATCGGCGAGGGCACTGATCCAGTTGTTCATGTGTGTATCCTTGCCGTCAGCGGTCAATTGTTGGAGCGAGGCTTGCCCGCGAAGAGGCCGGTACGTCTGAAGCATCTTTGGCGGCAAGAATAATGCCTTCGCGGGCAAGCCTCGCTCCAACAGGGTCTTGGGCCTGATTCACCCTGCGCATCTGCTCACACCCCCACAACACCCGCTCCGGGGTGGCGGGCGCGTCGATCTTCGGCTGGTGCTTGTAGTCAGCCAGGCTCGCCACGGCGTCCTTGATCGCACACCACGCGGCGATCCCCAGCATGAATGGCGGCTCGCCCACGGCCTTGGAATGGAACACCGTGTCTTCCGGGTTCTTGCGGTTTTCCACCAGCTTGACCCGCAAATCCAGCGGCATGTCCGCCACGGCCGGGATCTTGTAGCCCGCCGGCCCGTTGGTGACCAGTTTGCCCTTGGCGTTCCACACCAGTTCTTCGGTGGTCAGCCAGCCCATGCCTTGAATATAGCCGCCCTCGACCTGGCCGATATCGATGGCCGGGTTCAGCGACGCGCCCACGTCATGGAGGATGTCCGTGCGCAGCATTTTGTACTCGCCGGTCAGGGTGTCGATGATCACTTCGGTGCAGGCCGCGCCGAAGGCGAAGTAATAGAACGGCCGACCCCGGGCCTGACTGCGGTCGTAGAAAATCTTCGGCGTTTTGTAGTAGCCGGTGCTCGACAGCGACACCTGGCCCATCCACGCCTGCTGCGCCAGGGTATCGAACGCAATCACCTGTTCGCCGACCCGCACATGGCCGTTGCGAAACTCGACCTGTGACGCCTCGACGGCGTAGTGCCGGGCGGCGAACTCCACCAGCCGCGCCTTGATGATCTCGGCCGCGTTCTGCGCCGCCTTGCCGTTCAGGTCCGCGCCGCTGGAGGCCGCGGTCGGCGAGGTGTTCGGCACCTTGTCGGTGTTGGTCGCGGTGATCTGCACCCGGTCAATGTCCACCTGAAACACCTCGGCCACCACCTGAGCGACCTTGACGTTCAGGCCCTGGCCCATTTCGGTGCCGCCGTGGTTCAAGTGAATGCTGCCGTCGGTGTAGATGTGGATCAGCGCACCGGCCTGATTCAGAAAGCTGGCGGTGAAGGAAATGCCGAATTTGACCGGGGTCAACGCCAGTCCTTTCTTGAGGATCGGGCTCTGGGCGTTGTAGGCCGTGATCGCTTTTCGGCGCTCGGCGTACTGGCAGCTGTCCTCCAGCTCGGCGGTCATCTCTTCGAGCATGTTGTGCTCGACGGTCTGGTAGTAGTGGGTGACGTTGCGCTCGGTCTTGCCGTAGTAATTGACCTTGCGCACCTCCAGCGGGTCCTTGCCCAGATGGCGGGCGATGGCGTCCATCACTTCCTCGATGGCGACCATGCCCTGCGGCCCGCCGAAGCCGCGATAGGCCGTATTCGAGGCAGTGTTGGTCTTGCAGCGGTGGCCGTTGATCGTCGCGTCACCCAGGTAATACGAGTTATCAGCGTGGAACATCGCGCGGTCGACGATGGACGCCGACAGGTCCGGCGAGTAACCGCAATTCCCGGCCAGTTCCAGGTTGATGCCGTGCAGACGACCGCTGTCATCGAACCCGACGTCGTACTCGACATAGAAGGGGTGGCGCTTGCCGGTCATGAGCATGTCTTCGACCCGGGGCAGGCGCATCTTGGTCGGTTGCCCGGTGAGGCGCGCCACCACGGCGCACAGGCACGCGGGGCTCGCGGCCTGGGTTTCCTTGCCGCCGAAACCACCGCCCATGCGGCGCATGTCGACCACGATTTTGTTCATCGACACGTCCAGCACTTCGGCCACCAGCTTCTGCACTTCGGTGGGGTTTTGCGTGGAGCAGTAGACGATCATGCCGCCGTCTTCGGTGGGCATCACCGACGAAATCTGCGTCTCCAGATAAAAATGTTCCTGGCCGCCGATGTGCAGCGTGCCCTGAATCCGCTGGGGCGCGCTGTTCAACGCGGCCACCGAATCGCCCCGCTGATGAGTGTGGCTGTCGAGCACGAAATGCCGGTTGCGCAGCGCTTGCACCACGTCCAGCACCGGCTCCAGGTCTTCGTATTCTATGATGGCGGCCATCGCCGCCTGGCGCGCGGTTTCCAGGTCCCGCGCCGCCACGGCGATCACCGGCTGGCCGACGAACTCGACGGTGTCGATGGCCAGCAGCGGATCGCCCGGCAGCAGCGGGCCGATGTCTTTGAGGCCGGGGATGTCTTCGTGGGTGATGGCGATCCGTACCCCCTCGAAGGTGTAGCACGGCGCCGTGTCGACGCGGATGATGCGCGCGTGGGCGCGGTCGGACAGGCGCGCATAGACGTGCAACTGATTGGGAAATTCCAGGCGGTCGTCGATGTACACCGCTTCGCCCGAGACGTGCTTGTCGGCGCTGTCGTGCTTGACGCTGCGGCCGACGCCGGTGGTCAGGTCCTGCTGAAACAGCGCAACCATTTCAGCCTGGGATTTGGGTTGGTGATGGTTAGACATAGTCAGTCACCCGCGTTTCGATGTGGGGCGTTTGCAGCTCGATGAAGTATTTACGCAGCAGGTTCTGCGCGCTGAGCAGTCGATACTCCTTGCTGGCGCGGAAATCCGACAGCGGCGTGAAATCCTCGGCCAAGGCGGCGCAGGCGCGCTCGACGGTCGCGGATGTCCACGGCGCGCCGATCAGCGCCTGCTCGCAGGCAGTCGCCCGTTTTGGAATGGCCGCCATGCCGCCGAACGCGGCACGGGCATCGACGATGGCGCCGTTTTCCACGTGCAGGCGAAAGGCCGCGCAGACGGCCGAGATGTCATCGTCCAGCCGTTTCGACACCTTATAAGCGCGGAACATCTGTCTGGCGTTGGCCTTGGGCACGATGATCTTCTCGATGAACTCGCTGTCCTGGCGGGCCGTCACCCGGTAGTCGATGAAGTAATCCTCCAGCGCCAGGGTGCGGGTCTGACGGCCTTTGCGCAGGACAAGTTGTGCGCCCAGGGCGATCAACAGCGGCGGCGAGTCGCCAATGGGCGAGGCGTTGCCGATGTTGCCCCCCAGCGTGCCCTGATTGCGGATCTGCAGTGACGCAAAACGGTGCAACAGCTCGCCGAAATCCGGGTATTGCTCGCTCAGGGCGCCGTAGCAATCGGTCAGCGCAGTGGCCGCGCCAATCTCGATGCGGTCGTCGAAATGCTCGATGTTCTTCATGTCGGCGACGTTGCCGACGTAAATCATCACTGGCAACGGGCGGTGGAACTGGGTGACTTCCAGCGCCAGGTCGGTGCCGCCGGCCAGCAGGCGGGCGTCGGGGTACGTGTCGTACGCATCGGCCAGATCGGCCACGGTCATGGGCACCAGACAACGCTTGTCGCCGCTATTGAGTTCGGCGGTGCCGGTGGGGGCGATGGCCTTGAGCTGGGCGAGGGTCTGCGCCTGGCGTTCATCGAACTGATCGGGCTGGCGCTGACGGCAGGACTGCTCGGCCGCCGCCAGAATCGGACGGTAACCGGTGCAGCGGCACAGATTGCCGGCCAGGGCTTCGTGGGCCTGGGCTTGCGCTTCACGGGGTGTGTGGGTTTCGGTGCTGTTCTTTTGCAGGGCAAACAGCGACATGACAAAACCGGGGGTGCAGAACCCGCATTGCGAGCCGTGGCAGTCGACCATGGCCTGTTGCACGCTGTGCAGCTGGCCCCGGTGCTTGAGGTCCTCGACGCTGATCAGCTGTTTGCCGTGCAACGAGGCGACGAAGGTCAGGCACGAATTGAGGCTGCGGTAACTCAGCGTCTCCTGGCCCTGGGCATCCACCGTGCGTTCGCCCACCACCACCGTGCAGGCGCCGCAGTCGCCGCTGGCGCAGCCTTCTTTAGTGCCCGGCTTGTGCAGGTGCTCGCGCAGGTAATTGAGCACGGTCAGGTTGGGGTCCAAAGCGTGCTCGGTTTTCAGCTCTTGGTTCAGTAAAAACTGGATCACGGCGCGTGCCTCGATGTTCTTGTCGTTGGAAGGGTGGTGCACAGGTGTCATCGAACCTGCCGATGAATCTATCAGCTGTGACTATCGGGTCAATAATTTTCTGACCGAAAAGTCAGGAAATGCGAGATTTCTTCCATTTGCCGATTAGCGGCGCCGCCGACCTGAAATAAAGTGTGCGGCACGGCCTCAGGCTATTTGCTCGTTTCGTGCCAGATTCCACACACGTGGCCCTGCGCCATGGGGGTTCAGTGCGATACACTTCGCCGCTTCTGTGCAGTTAGGGTTTAAGGGAAAGACATGACGTTCAAGGCACCGGACAGCCTCGCGGAGCAAATCGCTCATCACCTTGCCGAGCGCATCATTCGCGGGGAGCTCAAGCCCGCCGAGCGGATTCAGGAGCAGAAGGTCACGGCCGCACTCAACGTCAGCCGCGGCTCGGTGCGCGAAGCGTTGCTGATCCTCGAGCGCCGCCACCTGATCGTGATCCTGCCGCGCCGGGGTGCGCAGGTGTCGGTGCTCACGCCGCACAACGTCGAAAGCCTCTGCGCCCTGATGAGCGAGCTGTACATCCTGCTGGCCATTGCTGTGGGCCAGCGCTGGAAGGACGAGACCGAACTGGCGCCGTTCCTGCAGATCCAGCAGCGCCTGATTGCCAGCTGCGAGCAGCAGGACGTGAAAACCTTCGTTGAAGACAGCTTCAATGTCATGCGCGCGGCCTATCCGTTCGCCAACAACCCGTACCTGGAAGAAACCATCGAGAACCTTCAGCCGTCCATGAGCCGCTTCTATTTCCTGGCGCTGGAACAACGCAAGGCGCAGATGAGCGAGTACCTGACGCTGTTCGGGCAGTTGCTCGAAGCGGTGATCGCCCGCGACGCCGTGCAGATTCGCGTCGTGCTCACGCAGTATGGCCAGCGCAGCTGTCAGTCGGTCCTCGCTGCGCTGGCGGCTGGCTGACCCATGCGCCTTAAATGCATCAAGCTGGCGGGGTTCAAGTCCTTCGTCGATCCGACGACGGTCAACTTCCCCAGCAACATGGCGGCCGTGGTCGGCCCCAATGGATGCGGCAAATCCAACATCATCGATGCCGTGCGCTGGGTCATGGGCGAAAGCTCGGCCAAGAACCTGCGCGGCGAGTCGATGACCGACGTCATCTTCAACGGCTCCACCAGCCGCAAGCCGGTGAGCCAGGCCAGCATCGAGCTGGTGTTCGACAATTCGGACGGCACCCTGGTCGGCGAGTACGCCAGTTACGCCGAGATCTCCATCCGCCGCAAAGTCACCCGCGACAGCCAGAACAGCTATTACCTTAACGGCACCAAATGCCGTCGTCGGGACATCACCGACATCTTCCTCGGCACCGGCCTGGGGCCGCGCAGCTACTCGATCATCGAGCAGGGCATGATCTCCAAGTTGATCGAAGCCAAGCCTGAGGACCTGCGCAATTTCATCGAAGAAGCCGCCGGCATCTCCAAGTACAAGGAGCGCCGCCGCGACACCGAAAACCGCATCCGCCGCACCCACGACAACCTCGCGCGCCTGACCGACCTGCGCGACGAACTGGGCCGCCAGCTGGAACGCCTGCAGCGCCAGGCCCAGGCCGCCGAGAAGTATCAGGAATACAAGGCCGAGGAGCGTCAGCTCAAGGCGCAGCTGTCGGCGTTACGCTGGCAGGCGTTGAACGCGCAGGTCAGCCAGCGCGAGGCGGTGATCGGCACGCAGGAAACCGGCTTTGAAGCGCTGGTGGCCGATCAGCGCAGTGCCGATGCGTCCATCGAGCGGCTGCGGGACGGTCATCACGACCTGTCCGAGCGCTTCAACCTGGTGCAGGGCCGCTTCTATTCCGTGGGCGGCGACATCGCCCGGGTCGAGCAGAGCATCCAGCACGGCCAGCAGCGCCTGCGCCAGTTGCAGGACGATCTGCGCGAGGCCGAACGCGCCCGTCTGGAGACCGAATCGCATCTGGGCCACGACCGCACCTTGCTCGCGACCCTGGGTGAAGAGCTGGAAATGCTCGAGCCCGAGCAGGAGATGACCCTCGCCGCCGCCGAAGAATCCGCCGCCTCTCTGGAAGACGCCGAAACCCTGATGCGCGGCTGGCAGGAGCAGTGGGACAGTTTCAACCTGCGCTCCGCCGAGCCCCGGCGTCAGGCCGAAGTGCAGCAGTCGCGGATTCAGCAGCTGGAAACCAGCGTCGAACGTCTGGCCGAGCGTCAGCGTCGTTTGAGTGAGGAGCGGCAATTGCTGGCGGCCGACCCGGAAGACGCCGCCATCCTTGAGCTCAGCGAAGACCTCGCCGCGCGCGAGATGGCCATCGAGGAACTGGCCGCTGAGGAAGAGCAGGCCATCGAGCGCCTGGAGCAATTGCGCGTCGAGCTGCAACAGGCCGGGCAATCCCAGCAACAGGCTCAGGGCGACTTGCAGCGCCTGAACGGGCGACTGGCCTCGCTGGAAGCGTTGCAGCAGGCGGCGCTGGACCCCGGCACCGGCACCGCCGAGTGGCTGCGCGACCAGCAACTGAGCGAACGCCCCCGGCTGGCGGAAGGCTTGCAGGTTGAAGCCGGTTGGGAGCTGGCAGTGGAAACCGTGCTGGGCGCTGATCTGCACGCCGTGTTGGTGGACGACTTCAGCGGCCTCGATCTGGCCGGTTTCGAGCAGGGCGATTTGCGGCTGGTCACGCCGGCTGCCGACATTGCGCGTGTGCCCGGCAGCTTGCTGGACAAGGTCGACACCCACGTTGACCTGACCCATTGGCTGGGCCAGGTTCGGCCGGTTGAAAGCCTGGACGACGCGCTGGCCCTGCGCAGCCAACTGGCGGTCGGACACAGCCTGATCAGTCGCGACGGCTACTGGGTCGGTCGTGATTTTTTGCGGGTCCGTCGCGCCAGCGAAGCCGAAAGCGGGGTGCTGGCCCGTGGTCAGGAGTTGCAACGGCTGGCCCTTGAGCGCGAGGAGCGCGAAGCGACCCTCATGACGCTGGAAGACCAACTGCTGAACCAGCGCGAGCAGCAGCGCGTTCAGGAAGATAACCGTGAACAAGTGCGCCGCCGCCTGCAGGACGAAGCCCGTCAGCAGAGCGAGCTGAACGCCCGACTGTCCGCCGCCCGCGCCAAGGTCGAGCAACTGACGTTGCGTCGCACGCGCCTGGACGAAGAACTCACCGAGCTGGCCGAGCAGCGCGCCATCGAACAGGAAAGCGTCGGCGAATCCCGCCTGCAGTTGCAGGACGCGCTGGACGCCATGGCCCTGGACACCGAACAACGGGAACTGCTGCTGGCCCGGCGCGACAGCCTGCGCGAGCGACTGGATCGCGTGCGCCAGGAAGCCCGTCAGCACAAGGACCACGCCAACCAGCTGGCCGTGCGTCTCGGCTCATTGAAGGCGCAGCACGATTCGACGCGTCAGGCGCTGGAACGGCTGGAGATGCAGTCCGAGCGCCTGACCGAGAAGCGCGAGCAGCTGGATTTGAATCTGGAGGAGGGCGCCGCTCCGCTGGAAGAGCTGCGCATGAAGCTCGAAGAAATGCTCGAAAAGCGCATGGTCGTCGACGAGGAAATGCGCACCGCGAAAAACGCCCTGGAAGACGCCGACCTGCAATTGCGCGACGCCGAAAAGCGCCGTAACCAAGCCGAGCAGCAATCACAGCTCCTGCGTGGCCAGCTGGAGCAACAGCGCCTGGAATGGCAATCGCTGACCGTGCGCCGCAAGACTCTGGAAGATCAGCTGCTCGAAGACGGCTACGATTTGCAGGGCGTTTTGGCCACGCTCACCGACGAAGCCAGCGAGAAAGCGGCGGAAGACGAGCTGGAACGCATCGCCGCGCGGATCCAGCGGCTGGGGGCGATCAACCTCGCGGCCATCGATGAATATCAGCAGCAGTCCGAGCGCAAGCGCTACCTGGATGCGCAGAACGCGGACCTGGTGGAAGCGCTGGACACCCTGGAAAACGTGATCCGCAAGATCGACAAGGAAACGCGCAACCGTTTCAAAGAGACCTTTGATCAGATAAACAGCGGAATTCAGGCACTTTTTCCAAAAGTTTTCGGTGGCGGCAGCGCTTATTTGGAACTGACGGGCGAAGATTTACTCGATACAGGGGTGACAATCATGGCGCGCCCTCCCGGCAAGAAGAACAGCACGATCCATTTGCTGTCCGGCGGTGAAAAAGCCCTGACAGCGCTGGCTCTGGTTTTCGCGATCTTCAAGCTCAATCCCGCACCTTTTTGCATGCTCGATGAAGTCGATGCGCCGTTGGACGATGCGAACGTAGGACGCTATGCCCGGCTGGTGAAGGAAATGTCCCAGACCGTTCAATTCATCTACATCACCCACAACAAGATCGCCATGGAAATGGCCGATCAACTGATGGGCGTCACCATGCACGAACCCGGTTGTTCACGGTTGGTGGCGGTGGACGTAGAGGAAGCGATGGCACTGGTAGACGCGTGAACGCGTGACAGGCTCGCTGGGAAATGTGGTCATTTGGATAGGCAGTGCAGGCAAACGTACGGTACCGGTACAGACGCCCCTGCATGGCAGATGTACGAGACGGTGTAAAGTTGCCTTTGGTCGTGCTAGCTTAATGGCCACTTTTCTTTTTTTCGCGTGGGAAAACGCCATTCAGAACAGAGAGTTGGCGCCACGTTTTAAAGGGGTTTAACGCCCTTAATTTTCAGATTTTTTACTAGAGGCACGGGATTACATGGAAATCGGTCTGCGCGAGTGGCTGATCGTCATCGGCATCATTGTCATTGCCGGTATTCTTTTTGATGGCTGGCGCCGGATGCGCGGCGGCAAGGGTAAATTGAAATTCAGGCTGGACCGCAGTTTCTCCAACCTGCCGGACGACGAAGAGCCTTCTTCGGCCGAAGTGCTGGGCCCTGCGCGGGTACTGGACAACCAGAAGGAGCCCCAGCTGGACGAGCACGATTTGCCGACCATGAGCGCCGCACGTGAACGCCCGGAACGCGAATCCAAACGCAACAAGCGCAAGGACGAGCCCCAGCAGGGCGACCTGAACCTGGACATGGGCGGCCCCGGCCTGTTCACCGGCCGGGACGATGATTTCCCGGACGACAAGCCGTCGCAGCGCATCACCGAAGACAAGGATCTGCCACCGGTGGAAGAAGTGCTGGTGATCAGCGTGATCTGCCGGGACGAAAGCGGCTTCAAAGGCCCTGCGTTACTACAGAATATTCTGGAAAGCGGCCTGCGGTTCGGCGAGATGGATATCTTCCATCGTCACGAAAGCATGGCGGGTAACGGCGAAGTGCTGTTCTCGATGGCCAACGCGGTCAAGCCAGGCGTGTTCGATCTGGACGATATCGACCATTTCAGCACCCGGGCCGTGAGCTTCTTCCTCGGCCTGCCGGGCCCGCGTCACCCGAAACAAGCGTTCGACGTCATGGTGGCCGCAGCGCGCAAACTGGCCCATGAGCTCAACGGTGAATTGAAGGACGACCAGCGCAGCGTCATGACCGCGCAGACGATCGAGCATTACCGCCAGCGCATCGTCGAGTTCGAGCGTCGTGCGTTGACGCAGCGTCGTTGATTGGTTGGTCTGCGAAATTTTTAATTTGTAGGAGCGCGCTTGCCCGCGATAGCAATCTGTCTTCACCCCATGCGGTGACTGACAAAACTCAATCGCGGGCAATGCGGATCGCCGCCCCGGGCGCTCCCACAGTGTCAAACGCAATATCGATTGAGCAGCCACGGCTGCTTTTTTGCTTTTCGAGATACCACCCTATGAAAGCCGCCGAAACCCGAATCCTGGCATTGCGTGCCGAGCTGGATCAGCACAACTACCGCTACCACGTGCTCGACGAGCCGAGTATCCCCGACGTCGAATACGATCGCCTGTTCCATGAGCTCAAGGCGCTGGAAGCGGAAAATCCTCATCTGGTGACGCCGGACTCCCCCACCCAGCGGGTCGGCAGCGCGGCGCTCTCGGCGTTTACGCAAGTGCGCCACGAAATCCCTATGCTGAGCCTGGGCAACGCGTTCGAAGAAAACGACATGCTCGAGTTCGACCGGCGGGTCACAGAAGGCCTCGACCTGCCCATGAAGGACGCGGGGGCGAAAGTCGAATACAGCTGCGAACCCAAGCTCGACGGCCTGGCAGTGAGTCTGTTGTATCAGAACGGCGCCTTGGTGCGCGGCGCCACACGCGGGGACGGCTCCACCGGCGAAGACATCAGCGTCAACGTGCGCACGGTGCGTAACATCCCGCTCAAGCTCCACGGCAAAGGCTGGCCCGAGACCCTGGAAGTGCGTGGCGAAGTGTTCATGTCCAAGGCCGGCTTCGAGCGCCTGAATGCCAGCCAGCTCGAAGTCGGCGGCAAGACCTTCGCCAACCCGCGTAATGCCGCCGCCGGCAGCCTGCGCCAACTGGACTCGAAGATCACCGCCAACCGGCCGCTGGAATTCTGCTGCTACGGGCTGGGCCAGGTGTCCGCCGATATTTCCGACACCCACATCGGCAACCTCAAGCAGCTCAAGGCGTGGGGCATGCCGGTCAGCCGTGAGCTGAAAGCGGCCAATGGCATCGAAGACTGCCTGGCGTACTACCACGACATCGGTGAGCGGCGCTTGGCCTTGCCCTACGAAATCGACGGCGTGGTGTTCAAAGTCAACAGCATTGCAGCGCAGCGTGAACTGGGTTTCCGCGCCCGCGAACCGCGCTGGGCCATCGCCCACAAATTCCCGGCCATGGAAGAGCTCACCGAGCTGCTCGATGTCGAGTTCCAGGTGGGGCGAACCGGTGCGGTGACACCGGTGGCCAGGCTCAAGCCGGTCAAGGTCGCGGGGGTCACCGTCGCCAATGCCACGCTGCACAACATGGATGAAGTGGCGCGTCTGGGCCTGATGATCGGCGATACCGTGATCATTCGCCGGGCCGGCGATGTGATTCCGCAGGTGGTGCAAGTGGTGCTGGAGCGTCGGCCTGAAGACGCACGCCCCGTGCAGATCCCGGAAACGTGCCCGGTGTGCGGCTCCCATGTCGAGCGCACGCAGCTGATCAAGCGCAGCAAGGGCAAGGAAACCGTCAGCGAAGGCGCGGTTTATCGCTGCATCGGCCGTCTGGCCTGCGGTGCGCAGCTCAAGCAAGCGATCATTCATTACGTGTCACGCCGGGCGATGGACATCGAAGGGCTGGGCGACAAGACCATCGAGCAACTGGTGGACGAAAAACTCATTGGCTCGCCGGCCGATCTGTACAAGCTGAAGTTCGAGCAGATCATCGACCTAGAGGGCTTCGCCGAGATTTCCAGCAACAAGCTGCTCAAGGCCATCGCCGACAGCAAGACGCCGACCCTGGCGCGGTTCATCTACGCGCTGGGCATTCCGGACGTCGGCGAAGAAACGGCCAAGGTGCTGGCGCGTTCATTGGCGTCTCTGGATCGGGTCAAACAGGCGCTGCCTGAAGTGCTCACCTATCTGCCGGACGTCGGGCTGGAAGTGGCGCATGAGATTCACAGTTTCTTCGAAGACGCCCACAACCAGGACGTCATCGGCGCACTGCTGGGCGAGTGTGGCATGGTGCTGCAGGACACCGGCGACCTGGGCGCGGAGTTTGCGGCCAGCGCGACACTGGGCGGGATGCTCGACAAGCTGAACATCCCGTCGGTAGGGCCGGGCGCTGCGCAGAAGCTGGCAGACAAATTCGGCTCGCTGGACGGCGTGATCGAGGCTGACTGGCTGGACATGCGTCAGGCGCTGCCGGAGAAGCAGGCCAAGGCGGTGCGTGATTTCTTTGACGTGAAAGCCAATGCCGAGCGTGCTGTCGCCATCGAGCAGCAGCTGCGCGACTTCGGCATGCACTGGCAGAGCGAGAAGAAAGTGGTCGAAGGCCTGCCGCTGGCGGGACAGACTTGGGTGCTGACCGGTTCGCTGGAGCTGATGAGCCGTGACGTCGCCAAGGACAAGCTGGAAAGCTTGGGCGCCAAGGTGTCGGGCTCGGTCTCGGCCAAGACCCATACCGTGGTGGCTGGGCCGGGCGCCGGTTCGAAGTTGACCAAGGCCAATGAGCTGGGGTTGAAGGTGATGGATGAAGAGGGGTTTGTTGCGTTCCTGAAAAAGCACGACATTTCAGTCGAGTGACGTTGTAGGAGCGCGCTTGCCCGCGATGGCGTTCGGTCAGTCGGTGGATGTGTCACAGACCGATCGCTATCGCGGGCAAGCGCGCTCCTACACGCAATCTGTCTTCAGCCCACAAAATCCACGGAACCGCGCCAAACGCCGATGATCTAGTGCTTGCACCTTAAAAGGAGATCGTCATGTTCCAGTTCTTCGAACAGCTCAGCTCACGAATTGCCGCGCCTTTTGTCGGTGAAACCAAACGAAACAGCAAGGTCTGGCAATGCCGCTGTGGACAGTCGATCTTCTTTCGCAACAGCCAGTGCCTGGCGTGTTCGGCCGCGTTGGGCTACCTGCCTGAACAGGGGAAAGTGGCCGCGCTGGACCCGGGGCCTGACCTGGGCACCTGGCGCCTGAGCGACGAACCCGGAGCAGGCCTGTACCGGCGCTGCGCCAACCTCGACACACCGGCGGCGTGCAACTGGCTGTTTCCAGCACACAACCTCGGAGACTTCTGTGTTGCCTGTAGCCTCAACAAGACGATCCCCGATCTCTCCGTCCCGGAAAACCCTGAGCGCTGGCTGAAAATCGAAACCGCCAAGCGGCGCATGGTGGCTCAACTGATCACCCTGGGGTTGCAGGTCATCCCCAAAAGCGTCGATGAAGAGCGCGGCCTGGCGTTCGAATTCCTCGGTACGGACCTCGAAGGCCAGACCCCGACCACGGGCCACGCCAACGGCTTGATCACACTGAACGTCGACGAAGCTGATGACGCGCTGCGTGAGAAAGCGCGGGTTCAGATGCACGAACCGTATCGCACCCTGCTCGGGCATTTCCGTCACGAAGTCGGCCATTATTACTGGGACCGTCTGATCGCCAACACCTACTGGCAGGATGGGTTCCGCAACCTGTTCGGCGATGAGCGCGCCAGTTACGCCGATGCGCTCGATCATCACTACAAGAACGGCGCACCGGCGGACTGGCCGCAGCATTTCGTCAGTGCTTACGCCACCATGCACCCGTGGGAAGACTGGGCCGAAACCTGGGCCCATTACCTGCACATGATGGACGCGGTGGACACGGCGCTGAGCCTGGGCATGAGCGCCCGGGACATGGAACTCGATTACCTGCCGTTCCCGCTGGAGACCCTGTACGACCCGCAACACCCCGGCGGCCCGGCGTTCCTGGCGTTCGTCAATGCCTGGATCGAGTTGGCGGGGATGCTCAACGAACTGTCCCGCGCCATGGGCCAGCCGGATTTTTATCCGTTCGTGGTGCCCCCGGCCGTGGTTACCAAGCTGCACTTCATACACCTGGTGATCCAGGGTGCGGGTGGCAAGGCGGATGAAGTGCTACAAGTTTCCTAAGATGCCGTCGAACCTGTAGGAGCGGACTTGTTCGCGAAGAGGGTAGGGCTGATACGCCAGATAGTCCGCTTCGCCAACAAGTTGGCTCCTACAGAGGTACAGCCCGGTAACTCACAACGCCAACACCATCCGCCGCTCATACGCCGAGCGCCCGCGATAGGCCGTGCCGCTGTCGACCCAGCCGAGCTTCGAATAAAGCTGTATGGCCGGCTGGTTTTCCGGGTCCACGGACAGCATCAGTTGCCGAACCTGCGGCCACACCGCCTGCACTAAATCGGGTAAACCCTGCAGGCAGTACTTGCCCAGTCCGCGGCCTTGCCATTCGACGTCCACCATCAGCGCGTGCAACGTGGCCGCATCATCGTCGGCCCACGGTGGCAGTAACCGCCCACGCTTGAGCAGGAAAAACCCGCGCGGCGTGTCATCCACCAGCAACGCAAAGCCCCGGACATGATCTTCCGACGCCGACACCAGCGTGTTCAACGCGCCGAAAATATCCCCGGCGTACAGCTTTTGCGCGTGGGGCAACTCCAGCAATTCAAGCTCTTCCCGCTGAACCGCCCTCAGCGCCTCATGACCTACCACTTCCAGTTTCATGTACGGCCTTCACGTTGTGCGCAGGCGGGCATTATGACGTGGCCGTCGCTGCTCTGTGCAAACACCTCTTTGCGATTGGCTGCACCTTGGGTAACGATGCGTGCACAGGGAAGGGCAGACTGTCCAGCGCGAAACCCACGGCACACAAGTGCTTGAGCCCTATCAAATTTTAATCCGACACCAACGGTTGTAACTTCTTGTGAGACCGGTACAATGGCGCGGCTCGCCGGATGGCGAGCGTCGTTATGGTGACCCCATCGGTCCCCCCGCAACGATTACCCGTGAACCTGGTCAGATCCGGAAGGAAGCAGCCACAGCGGGAACATTGTGTGCCGGGGTGTGGCTGGTGGGGTTGCCTCCATAACGCTTCTGCTTGGCCCATCTCCTTCTGCATATCCACCCAGCGCCGGATTCACCTCAGCGTCGGGTTCTCTCGTGTCTGTCCTTCAGGCCGCCGACGCACCGTTGCGCCAAGCACTTATGCACTCAATGTACTGCCCGCCGGCGTCAGGCCGTCGCTCAGCGCCGTCAGCAGCGCGTGGACTTTCGGCAGCGCCTGACGGCTCTTGAGCCAGACCAGGTTCATCGGCAGGCCCTCAGTCGCCAGGTGCGTGAGCACTTCCACCAGCGTGCCGTCCTCAAGCTGGCGTTTGACGGCCCACGTTGGGAGTTGCGCGATGCCGTGTCCTGCGACCACCGCCACCACTTGCGCTTCACCGTCACCGATGGCCACCCGACCGCTCAATACCCTGCGCTCCATGTCTCCCGCCTGTGTCCCGGCGATGTGCCAGGGATTAACCAGACCATCACTTCGTCCGTAGACCACGCAGCTGTGGTGTTCCAGATCGCGGTCGGTGCGCGGTTCGCCGCGTTGGCGCAGGTACGCGGGCGATGCGCAAAAGATCAGCCGCTCGGCGCCCAGATAACGGTGCCCCAATGCCTGCGGCCAGACATCCGGACCGCCAATGCGCACGACGATGTCGATGCCTTCTTCGACCGGGTCGACAAAGCGATCGGAAAACGAGATGTGCGGGTGCAGCAGCGGATGGTCTTCCACGAACCTGAGGATGACCGGCAGGGCGTGCAGTCGGCCGAACGAGGCGGGGAGGTCGATGCGGACCTTGCCGTGGGGGGCCGCGCTTTCGGCGTGCAACGAAAGTTCGGCTTCCTCAAGATCGGCCAGCACGCCGGTGCAGGTGCGGTAGAACACCACGCCTGCGTCGGTCAGGGAAAGACGCCGCGTGGTGCGCTGGAACAGGCGGGTCTGCAAGCGGGCTTCCAGGCGCGCGATGCCCTTGCTGACCGCAGAACTGGTCAGGTTCAGGCGCTCGGCCGCAGCGGTGAAACTGCCCAGATCCGCGACGCTGACGAACACATCGATGCCCTTGAGTCGTTCTGACGAAAACATCGCGCGCGCCTTATTGGTGAATACGTTTCCCGGGAAGCGAAAGAATATAGCTGTAACGCGCGATGAATTCGTTAATTTATACGCGCACTGAATCGATTCCGGTTCTGGTCCGAGGGCTAATTTGCCTCGTGCCGCTTCTCGGTGCCGGCAGAGATCGTCTGCGCAGAGTATTTCAACGTGTTTCCGGTTGTTGAGACGTATTGGCGCTGTTCGCAGTGCTAGCCGGATGCCACAATACGCGCCTTCGTGTCCTCATGATCGGGCGGATCAAATGGATTGCCTTGAAATTCAATGTGACCCGGATTCCCTTATCGCGGAGCAGGTTCGTACCGATCGATTGCAGCAGCTGTTTCGCCAATCGGTGTATGCAGTGGCCGGCAGCTACATGGCCGCGCTCATGCTGGCCTGGTTGTGCTGGGAGCGCTTTGACCCTGTTGCCGTGGAGGGATGGCTGTTCCTCCTTACGGTGTCGACGCTGCTGCGTGTTTGGATGTTCGTTTCCTACCTGCGCGTCCCCGAAAGTGATCGAACGCCCCAACGCTGGGAAATGAGGTACTGGCTGACGCTGGTGTTCTCGGCGAGTGTCTGGGGCATCGGGGCGCTGGTGGTGATGCCGCCGGACGACCTGCTGGCGCAAGCCCTGGTGATGCTGTTTACCGTGGGCATGTCGGTCGCCGCGGTCTCGTGCTATTCGGCCTATCGCTACATGACCCTTGTGTCCATGGGCCTGGTGCTGCTGCCTTGCACGGTCTGGCTGTTGTTTCAGCCACTGGCGATGCAAGTGGGCATGGCGCTGTCGACGCTGGTGTTTGCCTCCTTCGTGATCAGCGCGACGCGCAAGCTGTCCGACGCGCTGGAGCAGGCATTTCGGCTGACTCGTGAAATGGAGCGGGCGCACAGCATTTCCAACTATGCCGCGCAAACCGACGAGCTGACCGGCCTGAAAAACCGCCGGGCTTTCTTCGAGGGGGCGCAGCAATTGTTCGGCGACTGCAAGCAGGGCCAGCGGCCTTTGTGCGCGTTGATGCTGGACATGGACCATTTCAAGCAGATCAACGACACCTACGGCCATCAGGCCGGCGACCGGGTGTTGCGGCAAATAGGTGCCGTCATCGCGGCGTCGTTCCGCGCCGCCGATCTGCACGGCAGGATGGGCGGCGAGGAGTTCGCGGTGCTGTTGCCCGACACCTCGCTTGAGGTCGCACGGGACATTGCCCAGCAGGTGGTACGCATCATTGCGGACCTGAAGAGTGAACAGGTTCAGCGCATGACTGCCAGTGTGGGTGTGGCGTCCACTGAGTCCGGCGATAAAGACCTGTATCACTTGTTGAATCGTGCCGATGAAGCGCTTTACCAGGCCAAGGCGCTGGGCCGCAATCAGGTGGCGATCGCTTTATAGAGGCACCGCCCACGCCATGAAAAATCGCCCCGAGGGGCGATTTTTTTATGCGGAAACATCTGCGGGTGACGCCTTCGGCGCGCTTGATTCAGACCTCACCGGCAGTTTCCACTGCGGCCGGATGAAGTGGCAGGTGTAGCCGTTGGGGATGCGCTCGAGATAATCCTGATGCTCGGGCTCCGCTTCCCAGAAATCACCGGCCGCCGCGATCTCGGTGACCGCCTTGCCGGGCCAGAGGCCTGACGCATCGACGTCGGCCACGGTGTCCTCGGCGATGCGCTTTTGCGTTTCATCGAGGTAGAAAATCGCGGAACGGTAACTCACGCCCCGATCATTGCCCTGCCGGTTCGGCGTGGACGGGTCGTGGATCTGGAAGAAGAACTCCAGGATTTGCCGGTAGCTGATCTGGCTTGGATCAAACACGATTTCGATCGCTTCAGCGTGGGTGCCGTGGTTGCGATAGGTGGCATTGGGTACATCGCCGCCGCTGTAACCGACGCGGGTGGAGGTGACACCGGGGTAGCGCCGAATCAGATCCTGCATGCCCCAGAAGCAGCCGCCGGCGAGGAGGGCGGTCTCGGTTTGCGTTGTCATTTTTTTCAATCCTTCCATCAGTGAACGTAACGGCCGAATGCATGAGTCGTCAGCCAGTGTGCTCGCGGGTAATCGATTCGTGCAAGCGCAGGCGCGTGTCGTTGGGCAGACCAGACTGGCGCCTGCGGTCCATGTAGGACTGATCTCTTAACTTCCTCAGACCGTTCTTGATCGTCTTTTCGCCATGGAATTTCGGCCGGTGCACGCTTATTTTTCTCTGCGAAAACGAGCACCGCATTGTTCCGCTCGTGAGCCGTTTGGGGCCGGTGTGCGTCCCTCGCAGGAGCGAATTGATGATGTTGAAGTGGTTAAAAAACGAATTGTTTGGCGGTGGCGAAACCGAACGGCAGCAACGTCGGCAAGCGCGTATGCCGATACTGCCGACCCCTGACGGGCGTCCGGTTCCTTTGCCTATAGCTGCCGAACCGCAGGCTGACACTCTGCCGCCGGTCAAGCGCTGGAGCCATCCGTTCCGCGACAAAAACCACCCGCTCCATCAACTGACCCACCTGGCCAAGGCTGCCGCCGGTTATTACCCGCTGGGCATCAGCGGCTTGTGGCACGGCGGTGTGCATTTCGATGGCGGCACGGCGGGGACTGTCGACCAGTCCAGCGTGCACTGTCTGGCGGATGGCGAGGTGGTCGCCTATCGCATCGACCAGCAGACGCCGACCACCGGCTTCTGGGTTCACACGTTGCCCGTGAACAAACCCTTCTCCCGCAGCTTTGTATTGGTCCGCCACCGGCTGCAGCCGCCGAAGATCGAAGGCAGCCCGGACACTCCGCCAAGCTTGACGTTTTACAGCCTGTACATGCACCTGCAGGACTGGGCTGCTTATCAGGACGACGCGAAGGTGGCGCGTCCCTTATTTTGGCCAGAGGGCGCAACCCGTCAGGTCGGGGAGTCGGCCAACGATGCCAATCCCAAAAAGCTCAAAGAGCGCGGCCTGAACATCCGAAACCAGGCCAAAAATGGCGCGGTGATCGGGTTCCTGCCCCATGGTGCGCAGGTCGCTGTCAGCGGGGCTGGGGATTTCCGCAAACTGGAAAACACCCAAGGTCCGGAAACGCTGCAAAACTCTGATGGCTCGCTGAAAGGTTATGTCGCGGCCAGTTTTCTGCAGCCCATTGCAGACGGCCAATACCGCGTCGTGACGCAGAAAGGCCCGCTTAACGTCCGCGCCGAAGGTCGCCGTGAGAGTCAATCCATCGGCCAGTTGCACAGCGGCACCGAAGTGACCGTCAGCGGCGACGGCGAATACCGCAAGCTGGAGCGCATAAACCAATACGTGCATTTCGCTTCGCTGCAAGGCGCGCGCGAGCCCGAGGCGGATCGAGTGGTCGTGCTCGAAAAGCCGATTGCCGTCAAGGCAGGCGATCTGATCGGCCACATCGGCTGGTATCAGGACAGCGCCGTCGAACACCCCGAACAGCGTCTACATCTGGAAGTCTTCAGCCCCGAAGTGGTGGACAGCTTCATCGAAGCCAGCCGCGCCTGGGCACAGCGTCTGCCCCCGAGCAGCAAGACCTGGCTCAAGCTGGCCAAAGGCACCCCCGTCATCGCGCATCAGGACCGTTTCAACGCCCAACAGCCTCCAAGCCTGAAAGCGCCAAACACACCCAGCGCCGGTGAGGCGTTGCTGCCGAAAACCCTGCTCGATGGCCTGCCCGCCGACAAGAAAATCAAAGTCTGCGCCACAGACGGAAACAACGCCTGCACTTGGTACCGGGTCGACGGCGTGCTGCACGACGCCGAAAACAACCTGCTCAACGGCTGGGTCTGCGAAGACAGTGCCACCACTTGGGTGAGCCCCTGGTCGTGGGAAAACCACGAGGTCATCTACAACTGGGACGGGCCCCGCACCATGCTGGCCTCCTTCCGCCGCGCCACCGGCCAGATGAACGAAGCCGAGCTGCAACGCTTTGGATCAACGGCCGATCTGGGCGATACAGGCCCGTTGAAAACCCGCCTGCACGACCTCATCGACCGCAACGGCGACGGCGTCATCACCGCCAAAGAACTGCAAGCCGCCCTCAGCCTGCCGGCCCTCGCCCAATCGATTTCGCAACTGATCATCTACGCCGAAAGCGAGTGGAAATACACACCGTACAAATGGGACGGACTGGATGAACTGGTCGGCTACAGCAACTCGACGCCGCTGCGCAACTGGCTGGCGGAAAAGGAACGGGTTCAGCAGATCTGCTGGTGGGATGAGGTCGCCGGAAAACTCGGGTTGCCGGAGGATGGGAAGGTATACCACCTTCATCCGGTGGGGTTGGTGGGGTGTTTTACAGCGTCGGATCCTTTGGCTCTAACTTCGGAACAGCTGAAACAGATTTTTCCGAGGGCAGCCCACGCTGATATCGACAGTGTTTTGAACGAAATAAATGATCGACTATTTGAGTTCAAATTGGATACCAGGCTCAGGCAGCGTCATTTTTTTGCTCAGATCAAGGGAGAAGTTGGGGACGCTATGAAGGGAGTCACCGAAAGCTGGGAATACTCCCCGGCTGCATTGCAATCTTTCAGTTCTTATTATCTTTCTCGTCCCGTCGAAGCGGCGAGTGATGGCTACTTGAAAGACAGCAAGGGAAATTTCATCCGTCGATCAAATCAGCAAGCAATTGGACGAAAACACTTTCAGAGACTGAACGGCAATAGAGCATCACACCCAGATGACGGTTTTAATTTCCGAGGGCGCGGGCTCATTCAAATCACGGGCTATGAAAAATATTCTGGATATAAGCGTGATTACAATAAATATTGGAAAGGGGAACAACCAAATACAGTGGATTTCCCAGAGCTAATTAACGAGATGCCCACGGCGATCAGAAGTGCGATCTGGTTTTGGATTGAGTTTAAGGTCTATGCCTCTGTGAAAGAAGGTGGAGCGCTCGATGTCGAAAGGGTCACGAAAAAGGTAAATGGAGGAAAGATGGGCCTTGAAGAGCGAACGGCGGCATACGAAGTTTGTGAGAAGGTATTAATATGAACAAGACGTGGTTATCAGCGTTTTTTTGTCTATTCCTGAGTATGAACGTCGCCGCGCAAGTATCGAAAACTACCTTGTGCCAACAAGAAGAAATTATGATTGCATCATGCCAAATAGATGAAAATCTGAAGAGGATATTATCTATTTGCTCCAGCGGCGATAGAAAGAGTATTGCATACCGGTTTGGAACTGAATCGAAAATTGAAATGGAAGTCGATTTTTCAAGACATAGGCGAGTGAGTCGATGGGATGACAGTTGGACACACACAATTCATTTTGGATTCAGAAATGGAGAATACGGCTATATTTTCGGTGTTCCACAAGAAACCTACGGAGCCAAGGCATTTTTAGATGTGACGAAAGGCGATACCCTGATTAAAAGTAGCCAGTGCTTGGAGAACTCTTTTGGAGAGAAAGCATTGCTCAGCGAGGCCATTGTCGAAATACCAGATGCCGCAGTCAGAGGCAGTGGATTCATATTTCCTCCGAAGCTCGATCAAAAATAGATATTTAGCGTCGGCGGTGCGTCAGATGAGCGCAGTCTGCAGCGCTCGCAGATAGCAGCCACACAAATATGATGTGAAAAAAATACACTCAAAACTACATGCCTGGGTGTTTGCAACATGCATCAGCTCATTTTCGCAGCGTTAATGATTTTTATGTTTGAAACCGCCAATGCCGACAGTCGCGCGTGTAGCGAAGTGGACCTGGAACAGGCGCACGAGGCTATGAGATTTAATCAGGCAACCCTATGCTTTTTATTTACACCTATAAGTGCCAGTGCGGAGAATTCGCTATCAGCTGACCCCTTTGGGATATCACTCTATGTATTGGGTGACCGCGGGGCGCCGACAATTGTTCATGAGCTACCCGACGCAGGTACAGCTGGAAAAATACAAGAAGCCTTTCTCATGCCTGGCAATGGAACGCGTGATGACAAACTGATCGTTATTCAAAGCATGGAGGCACCATCGTCATTGGATGCTAGCGGCGATATCTATGCTGTTAGCGTATTTAGTCTGCAAGATGGGAACTTGCTGCATGACTATAAAGCGTCACGCTATTTCGACATGGGTGCAGATATGGAAAACGGCCACGAGTTACGTGCATTTATATACCCTTATAAAACTCGAGCGCAGATAGAAAATGCTTGGCGCTCCCGAGCATTTCAAGCGATACATGCTTCGTCTTCAATCGATGGCGCGATAAAGAAGAAAACATTTTTGTATGATGGTGATGCGGAACCCATTTTGCAGGCTACAGGCAAAAGCTATCTAATAAAAGGGGATGTGGTGAAGGTAAGAGATTCTGTGGCGGGCTGGTGTAAGGCCAGCTATAACACTGGAAAACGCGCGTTGATCAAGTGGGTAGATTGTTCTTCTATCAAGTTTTTGGAAGAAAAACATGGATATGCGGCATGCATTGACGGAGCCGGTGGAGTTCATGTAGAAATGACGACCTGCATACGCGACGAGATAGATAGGATAAATATAATTATTGAAAATCATCTGACTACTGCAGGGCAGGAGCAATCTATAAAAGAACTTTGGGAGGCGCTCAGCGAAAGCACAAAGATTTGGTTTAATTCCATGAATGCCAGTTGTAATATTTATCAAGTGATGGGCGGCCAAAGAGCGGAACTGCTTAATAAGATATGTATTCTGGAAGAGGTGAAGTTTCGTGAAAGCTTCATTAAGTCCATATTGATTGAGGCTCAGATCTGATTTGGAGCGCTGAAAGCCTTGGCTAGCACGTAGCCGGGAAGCAGCTTCGCAGCCTCGCACGGGCTCGTCAGCTCCTACAGGAACGGTGTTCGATGTCCTTGGTTTGGAGCGCAAAACACGACCTCACCCCACACTAAACCCCCCATCCAGCGTCAGCGTTATCCCGTTGATCATCGCTGCATCATCGCTCAACAGAAATGCGATGGCGGCGGCGACGTCGGTGGGTTGGGCGAAGCGGCCGAGGGGGATGCGCGCGAGCAGGGGGGCGGATTTGGTGGGGTCGCGCCAGGCTTTGTCGGCCATGGCCGTGAGGGTGACGATGGGGTTCAGGCTGTTGACGCGGATGCCGTGGGGGCCGAGTTCCAGGGCCATGACCTGGGTGATGGCGTCAAGTGCTGCTTTGGAGGCGCAGTAGGCGAGGTGGTCACGGGTGGCGACTTTGGCGGCGAGGCTGGAGACGTTGACGATGGACCCTGGCTGGCCACGTCGGACGAGATCCTGCGCGACCAGTTGCGCCACCAGCAAGGGCGCGCGGGTGTTGATCGCCAGGGTTCGGTCGAAGGTCTCCAGCGTCGTGTCGAGTACGGGCTCCAGTTCGACGATGCCGGCGCAGTTGACCAGCAGGTCGATGGGCAGCATCGACGTCACCGCTGCCCGGGTCGCCTCGTCATCCGCCAGATCCACCACCAGTGGATAGGCGCTGTAGCTGAGGTCGGCGGCGCTGCGGCCAAGGGCGATGACGTCAGCGCCGAAGCGCGCCAACAGCTGCGCGGTCTCGCGGCCGATGCCTTTGCCTGCACCGGTGACCAGCACCCGTTTGCCGCTGAAATCATGCACGGCCATCGATATCACTCCAGATTGGTGTGCCGGGCGCGCATGGCCTCGGCGCTGATGCCCAGATGCTCGCGCAGACGCAGCAGCAGGATTTCGAACATCACATACTGCGCGCCTTCGAACGCGCTGCCCATGGACAACACGGTGCTGGCGCTGGGGCCGGTGTCGTTGAGCATGGTCTGGGCCGGCAAGGTCAGGACCAGGTCGGCAAAGATCGCCGCCGCGCCGTCCGGCTGCGCGGTGATGACGGCGACGCGGGTGCCCGCCGCGCGGGCGGTGTGGATCAACGCCGACACGGTGGAGAAATCCCCTGGCCCTGCGCTGGTGATGAACAGATCGCCCGCAGCCAGCGGCGGGGTGGTCATGTCGCCCACCGGGTGCGCGTCCAGGCCCGCGTGAAACAGGCGCATGGTCAGCGCGCGCAGCATCAGGCCTTCACGGCCTACCCCGTACAACGCGATCCTTCGCGCGTCGAGCATGGCCTGCACCAGCGCGGCCACCTGGCCCTCGTCCACGCGTTCAAAAGTGGCGGCTATCTCGGCACAGGCCAGCTGTGCCAGTTGAGCGACAGAAGAAGGCATTTCAGATCCCTCGATCAGAGAGTTGCTGGGCGGTGGCCTCATCGATCACCAGTTCGTGTACGAAATTGCGCAGCAGCACGGCGCGAATGATGTCGGTCTTATAGGGCCCGCCGGAGACCAGCACCACTTTCTTGATGCGCTTGAGGTCTTCCAGTGCCAGGGAAATGGCCCGGTGGTTCAACGGGTGATTGACCTCGACGCCGTCCTGATCGAGCCATCGGCCAAGTAAATCGCCCACAGCGCCCGCGGCCCTGAGGCCTTGACGGTCCGCGGGGCTGACCATCCCCAGTTCAAAGATCAGCGAACGTTCGGTCAGGTCGCCAACGGTGACCAAGGCCAGGTCGGCTTTTTTGGCCCTGTCGAGGACGTCCTGCGCGGCGGCTTCGGCCAGGATCATGTCGCGGTATTGGGCGGACGGCGCATAGATCGGCGCCGCCAGGTAGTAATAAGCGCCGCCGAACAGGCTGGCGAAACTGGAGGCGATCTCCACGGTGTTGTTCGCCGAGCCGTAATGCATGCCGCCCAGCAGTGACACCACCGTCATGCCGTGCAGCGTACGGCTCTGGGTTTCCAGCACCGCCTGGCGCAAGGTGCGGCCCCAACCGACGGCCACGGTGCAGCCGTCGAACAGTTGCTCGTGGATGGTCGGAGCGACGCCGACCCCCAGCACCCGGAAAATCATCCGCGGGTCATCCGGGGTGGGCACCACGGTCACGCGGTTCAGGCCGAACAACGCTTGCAGGCCGTGTTCGAGTTCGATGCAGGAGGTCAGTTTTGAGTTGATGCGGATCTGCACGATCCCGGTTTCGCGGCTGCTGGCCAGTGCTTTGTTGACGCGCAGCCGGGTGATGTTCAGCCGGTCGGCGATCTGCTGCTGGGTCATGCTGTTGACGTAGTAATACCAGGCGATACGCACCGTCAACTGGTGCTCGGCACCCAGCCGGTCGGCATCAGGTTCAAGCGCTGGAGGAGGGTCTTGCACGGCCGTTTTCCCTTTGCATTCATCGAGTGTCGGACGCTCATTTCACAGCGCCCATGGTCAGTCCTTGTACCAAATGCTTTGAAACCATCAGCGCGAAGATGATCACCGGAAACACAATCAGCGTCCCGGTGGCCATGATCTCGCCCCAGGGCAAGTCATAACCGCTCATGAAACTGGTCGCCGTCACCGGCGCGGTGCGGGCGACGTTTCGCGTCAGTACCAGCGCGTACAGCAACTCGTTCCACGAGAAGATGAATGAGAAGATGGCCGACACCGCGACCCCCGGCATCGCCAGCGGCAGGGCGATGCGCCAGAAAATGGTGAAGCGCGAGGCCCCGGACAAGCGCGCCGCCTCATCAAGGTCCTTGGGCACGCCGCGAAACTGGTCGGTGCAGATCCACACCACAATGGGCAGGTTGAAGGTCAGGTACACCAGGATCAGTACCAGCCGCGTGTCGATCAGGCCGAGAGTGCGCGCCATCAGGAATATCGGCAGCGCGACCACAATCGGGCTGAGCATGCGGTTGGTGATGAACCAGAACCACAAGTCTTCCTTGCCTCTGAACTCGAAGCGCGCCAGCGCATAGGCCGCCGGGGTGCCGAGCCCCACCGCCAATGCCGTGGTGGACGCCGCGACGATCAGCGAGTTGGCCAGGCTGGACAGCACGTCGCGGTTGAACAGCACCTGCACGTAATTATCCAGGTGCGGCGTGAACAGCCAGATCGGCGGCGAGGCCAGGGCTTCGGCCTGGGTCTTCATGCTGGTGGCCACCATCCAGTAGAACGGAAACACCGCAAACAGAAAGATCGCCAGCAGCCCTACCAGGTGCCAGGCGTTGACCCGTCGGCGTGGCTTGGCCAGGGCGGGGGTGGGCGCGGAAATCACGCTGGGGTTGGCCATGTCAGATTTCCTTGTAGACGAATTTGATGTACAGCCTCGCCAGCACGATGGTCAGGATCAGCAGCAGAATCGCCTGGGCCGAGGCCACGCCCTGATCGAACACCCGAAAACCGATGCGCTGGATGTACACGCTGACGAATTCGGTGGCGGCGCCCGGCCCGCCGCGGGTCATGGTGAACACGGTGTCGAACATCTTGAGGATGTCAGCGGTGCGCAGGATGAGGATTACGGTGACGCTGGGCAGCAAAAACGGCAGCTGCACATGACGGATGATTTGCCAGCGGCTGCGGGTTTCCAGGCGCGCGGCTTCTTCGATTTCGGTGGGCACCATGGTCAGCCCGGCGAGCAGTACCAGGGCGCAGAAGGGCGTCCATTGCCAGACATCCATCAGCGCCACGGCGATGAACGCGTTGGTGGTTTCTCCCAGCCATTCCACCGGGCCGGCGTTGACCAGCGCCAACAGCGCATTGGCCACGCCGAAGTCTCGGTTGAAAATCAGCCGGCCAATCAGCCCCGCCACGGCAGGTGCGGTGGCCAGGGGGATCACCAGGCTCATGCGCGCCAGCAGTTTGAAGCCGGACAGCCCGGGCTTGTGCAGCATCAGCGCGATGATCAGCCCCAGGGCCAATTGGATCGGCACCACGCTGGCCAGAAACACAAAGGTGCGGCCCAACGAGGCCCAGAACGACGGATCGTTGAACACGCTGATGTAGTTACCCAGACCAATGAACGGCGTCGGGTCGCGGGGGCGCGCCAAGTTGTACTGGCGGAATGAATTGACCAGCGCAAACACGGTGGGGAATATCCCGATCAACGCCAGCGCCACCGTGGCCGGTGCCAGAAAGGCGAAGGCGACCCGGGCGTTGTTCCACAGGGTGGGGAAGACCTTTTTGTTGGGGGTGGGCATGGTGGTCGGACGCTCCTGCATACGGCGGGCTCGGCTTTTGTAGGAGCGCGCTTGCCCGCGATGGGGTTGTGTCAGGCGATCAGGCGGTCGCAGGTACACCCTTATCGCGGGCAAGCGCGCTCCTACAGTGGCTCGGTTACTTCAGCAGCTTGGCCTTGCCGTCGTAATACCCGGCCTTGTTCAGGATGTCTTCCATCTTGCTGCCAATGGTCTTGGCCCCGGCCTCGACGCTGGTCTTGCCGAGCATGATGGCGGTGCCGTTTTCGCCGACCACTTCGGAAATTTCCGGCCACTGCGGGAAGCGTGGGCGGTAGTCAGGCACGCCGCCTTCCCACGAGGCGACCATGGGCTGAACGAAGGGGTATTTCTTCTGCACGTCCGGGTCTTTGTAGACTGAAGTCCGGCCACTCACGCCGCCCGCGTCCAGGTAGGTCTTGGCCATGGCTTCGGAGGTGACCCACTGGATGAACAGCCATGCGGCGGCTTTTTTCTCGTCCGTGGCACTGGCGTTCACGCCAAGCGAGAAGCCGCCCAGTGCCGGTTTCAGCCCGGCCGGGCCCTTGGGTTCGGTGGCGACGGCCAGACAGTCGGTGATTTTCGATTTCTTCGGATCGGCCAGGGTGCTGTAGAACGCCGACCACTCGGTGATCATCGCCACATTGCCCTGGGCCAGCGCGTTGACGGCTTCGTTGTGGTCATAGTCGACGATGCCGGGCGGCATGAACTTCATCAGGTCTTGTCGGAATTGCAGCCCGGCCTGGGATTCCTTGGCATTGAGATTGGATTTGAACTCGGCATTGAGCAGCGAACCGCCGAATGGCCACAGGAAACGCATGAAACTGTCCGCCGATTGGGTTTCGCCGCGCCGGGACTGCAGGGCGTAGGCGTATTTGCCCTTGGCCGCATCGGTGAGCTTGGGCGCGTAGGTCTTGAGCAACTCGTCCCACGTGGCGGGGGGCTTGTCGAACCCGGCGTCCTTGAGCATGCATTTGTTGTAAAACAGCAGGCCCGAGTAGTTATCAAACGGCAGGCCGTAAACCTGTTTGTCCCACGTGCCGAACGACTCCAGCAGGATCGGGAAGAAGCCGTCCAGCTTGAGGTCCGGGTCGGCCAGTTTTTTGTCGTCGGTGAAGGTCGAGATCGGTTCCAGCCAGCCGTTGCCCGCGAACTCGCCAATCCAGACCACGTCAGTCAGCACCACGTCCTGCTCTTCACCGGAGGTGAACGTCAGCACTTGGCGCTCGCGGCTGTTTTCGTAAGGGATGGTTTCGTAACTGACCTTGATGCCGGTCCTCTTTTCGAAGTCCGGAAGCATTTTGATGGCGGCGGCGTAACCGGGGCGATCAAGGAAAATGGCTTTGATCGTCGTGCCTTTGTACGGCGCTGCCGCTTCCTCCAGCGTCCACGCCTGCGCAGCGCCCGAGGTCAGGATTGTCCCCGCGCCAACGGCCACCGACAGGGCAAGCGCGTTCCATACCAGCTTCTTTTTCATACGTGACCTCATTGTTTTTGTTAGCGAGGAGTACGTCGTCGGCACGTCAGGCGCGCCTTTTCTCTACAAACATAGCCGTAAACCACGACCCGGCAAGATCAGCGGTTCATGGTGGGTTGTGAAGTCCATTTCCGGAAAACACGCAGCGCTATGAGCCAGGCGGAATCTGACTGGCTGCTACCGCGCCTTGACATTTGTAAACGGTGAATTACAAATGATCGTAGAGCGAAAACGCTGACTGTCAAGCGTCACATGTCCTACTGTATTTGTACTCGCTACCCACATTCGGCACACCCCCGTGGCGCCGGAATGCACAACAATAATCAAGGGGAAACGGTTTTGACTGAGCTCAGATTGACCGGCGTCGAAAAGGCGTATGGCGACATCAAGGTCCTGCATGACATTCAGCTGGAGATCGAGAGCCGCGAGTTCGTGGTGTTCGTCGGGCCGTCGGGCTGCGGCAAGTCCACGCTGCTGCGCTCCATCGCCGGGCTGGAAAGCATCACCCAGGGGCAAATCATCATCGGCACGCGGGACGTGACGTACCTGGAACCTGCCGATCGCGGCGTGGCCATGGTGTTTCAGTCCTACGCGCTGTACCCGCACATGTCGGTCTACGACAACATCGCCTTTGGCCTGAAGATGCAGAAGCTGCCCAAGGCGGACATCGACGCCAAGGTGCTCAACGCCGCGCGGATTCTGCAACTGGAGCCCTTGCTCGATCGCAAGCCCAAGGCCCTGTCCGGCGGGCAGCGCCAGCGGGTGGCGATCGGTCGCGCCATCGTCCATGAGCCGGAAGTGTTTCTGTTCGACGAGCCGCTCTCCAACCTCGACGCCTCGCTGCGGGTGCAGATGCGCATCGAGATCGCCAAACTGCACGCGGACCTGCAGGCCACTATGATTTACGTGACCCACGATCAGGTCGAAGCCATGACCCTGGCCGACAAGATCGTGGTGCTCAAAAAAGGTCGGATCGAGCAGGTGGGTTCGCCACTGGAGCTGTACCACCACCCGCAGAACCGCTTTGTCGCCGGGTTTATCGGTTCGCCGCAGATGGGTTTCCTGCCGGTTCAGGCCGAGGCGGTCGGTGCCGACGGCGTGCAAGTCAGCCTGCCCGGGGGTGAGCGGCTGTGGGTCCCGGTGCAGTCCGCCGGTATCGCGGTCGGCACGCCGCTGACCTTGGGCCTGCGCCCGGAACATTTGTCGGAGCTGGGCCAGGGCGAGGCGCACATTCACGCCGAGGCGCTGGTGGTGGAGCACTTGGGCGGCGAAACCTTCACCCATGCGCGCACGGCCGAGGGGCATGCGGTGATGGTCAAGGGTGAGGGCCATTCCCAGGTCAAGGCGGGGCAGACGCTGGCCATTGGGGTGTCCGGCGCGCGCTGTCATTTGTTCGACGAGCACGGCTCGGCGTTGCGCCACCTCACGCACTACAGCGCCACTGCGATCCCGGCGCAGGCGGCGGGCTGATTTCTGCACCCCTTCTCCCCAGGCCTGCATGTCTAGCGTCGGCCTGTCTCCCTTGATTCGCTCGTGAAATAAATGTGAAAAATGTGTTATCGCCTGATAACAATTTGCAATCACGACTGCTAATATTTCCCGCTTATCAATGAATCGCATCGCCAGGGAGGCGCTCACCTATTTATGTTCGCCTAGGAACTCGCCCCATGGTCTTCCCTTTCCCGTCACGCCCGACGTTGCTCGCCCTCTGCTGCTCCATCAGTTTCACGGCTCAGGCTGCTGCCCCGCTTGAACTGGGCGCCACCGATGTCAACGCCGATGCCGTCAAAGCCAATTCCAACACCTTGCCGGAAGCCTTCGCCGGCGGTCAGGTCGCACGGGGCGGGCAGATGGGTGTGCTGGGCAATCAGGACAACATGGACGTCCCGTTTGTGATGACCAGCTACACGTCAAAGCTGATTGAAGACCAGCAAGCGGAAGACGTCGGCGATGTACTTACGAATGACCCGTCGGTGCGACAGTCCTACGGTTTCGGCAACCAGGCGCAGGTGTTTGTAATTCGGGGCTTGCCACTGGCTGGCGACGATATTTCCTACAACGGCCTGTATGGCGTACTGCCGCGCCAGATCCTGTCCACGGACGCCATCGAGCGCGTGGAAGTCTTCAAGGGCCCGAACGCGTTCATCAACGGCGTCAGCCCGACGGGGACCGGGCTGGGCGGCAGCGTTAACCTGCAACCCAAGCGCGCCGGTGATATACCAACCCGCCGTTATACCCAAGACATCAGCACCGACGGCCGAATCGGCGAGCACCTGGACCTGGGCCAGCGCTTCGGCGAAGGCAATCGCTTCGGCGCACGGGTCAACCTGAGTCAGCGCGAAGGCGAAACCGCCGTCAATGACCAGGATCAGCGCAGCAAGCTGTTCGTGGCCGGGCTGGACTATCGCGGTGACGATTTCCGCGTCTCCACCGATTTCGGTTATCAGAAACAACGCGTCAACCACCTGCGCAACACCGTGCAATTGGGCAGTGCGACCAGCATCCCGACCGCTCCCGACGCTGACCATAACTACGGCCAGGACTGGACCTACACCGAAACCGAAGACACCTTCGGCATGATGCGCGGTGACTACGACCTCAATGACAGCTGGACCGCGTACCTGGCCGGTGGCGTCAAGCACACCCGGGAAACCGGCGTGTACGGCACCCCTGCGTTGGTCGGCAATAACGGGACCGCGACCATCAGCGGCTCGGAAATTCCGCACAACGAAGACAACACCAGTTTCGCTGCGGGCCTCAATGGTCGTTTCCAGACCGGTCCGATCAGCCATCAGATCGCGATCGGCGCCACGACCCTCTGGACCCAGCAGGAAAACGCCTACGAGTTCTACCGGCCTAATCCGGGCAACACCAACATCTACAACAGCAACAAGCTGGCCAAACCCACCGACGCTTACTTCACCGGCGGCGACATGGGCGATCCAGGCGTGACCGGCAAAACCCGCAACCGCAGCGTGGCGGTTTCCGACACTTTCGGCCTGTTTGACGACACCTTGCTGCTGACCTACGGCGTGCGTCGCCAGCAACTGCGCGTGGAAAACTACTTGTACGACGGCGGTTCTTTCAACGGTGTGGCCAACGCCGCCAACGATGGCAGCCGCAGCTCACTGTACGACGAAGCCATCACGACGCCGGTCTACGGCATCGTCTACAAGCCGATCGACATGGTCTCGCTGTACGCTAACCGCATCGAAGGTCTCGCCCAGGGCCCGGTCGCTTCGGGTACTGGCATCACCAACATCGGTGAAGCGTTCCCGCCGGGCCGCACCAAGCAGCTGGAAGCCGGTATCAAGCTGGACATGCAAACCTTCGGCGCCAACCTGGCGGTGTTCCGCATCGAGCGCCCGACCGATGGTTTCGTAGACACGACCCAAAACCTTTATGTGCGCGATGGCAAACAGGTCAACAAAGGCGTGGAGTTGAGCATCTTCGGCGAGCCGATCGAAGGGCTGCGCCTGATGGCCGGCGGTACCCGCATGACCTCGGAGTTGAAAGACACCTCAGGCGGCTTGAATGACGGCAACCACGCCATCGGCGTCCCCACCTTCCAGCTCAACGCCAGCGCGGATTGGGACATCCCGGGCCTGGAAGGCGCCGCACTCAGCGCCCGCATGCTGCGCACCGGTGGTCAGTACGCCGATCAGGCCAACAACCTCAGCCTGCCGACCTGGAACCGCTTCGATGCCGGCGCGCGTTACAAGCTCAAGCTGAGCGAGAAGGACCTGACCCTGCGCGTTAACGTCGAAAACATCACCGACAAAAACTACTGGGCCTCTGCCAACGGCGGTTACCTGACTCAGGGCGATCCTCGTCTGGTGAAGTTCTCCGGCACCATCGATTTCTAATCGAACGTCCGCCTGTTCACGGCGAAACCTGCACCTGACCTGCCGACACACTGTCGGCAGGTTCGCCTGAAAACCCTCGCAATCCCTACGCCGACCCCTGACATTTCATGCGCCGGACCTTCCGTTCGCCGCTGCCGGTGTTACCGTGGGCGCTGGTTGAACCGACGCCTTTGCCGGCCGGTCCCAACATCATCCTGGCATTGTCCTTTAGCTAGCGGTCCTCGTGACCGTATCGACCCACGTTGAGGTTCGTCCCATGAGCGAAGCACCGTATGTTCCCCCCAAGGTCTGGAAACACGAAGCGGAGTCCGGCGGCCATTTCGCCAGCATCAACCGCCCCACAGCCGGGCCGACCCATGACAAGACGCTGCCGGTGGGCAAGCACCCGCTGCAGCTCTACTCGCTGGCCACGCCCAACGGCGTGAAAGTCACCGTGATGCTCGAAGAGCTGCTGGCCCTGGGGCACACCGAAGCCGAATACGACGCCTGGCTGATCCGCATCAACGAAGGCGACCAGTTCTCCAGCGGCTTTGTCGCCGTCAATCCCAATTCCAAAATCCCTGCACTGATGGACCATAGCGTCGAGCCGGCCATCCGCGTGTTCGAGTCCGGTTCGATCCTGGTGTACCTGGCGGAAAAATTCGGCGCGTTGCTGCCCACCGACCCGGCCGGGCGCACGGAAACCTTGAATTGGCTGTTCTGGCAGATGGGTGCGGCGCCGTATCTGGGCGGCGGCTTCGGGCATTTCTACGCCTACGCCCCGGAGAAGCTGGAATACCCGATCAACCGTTTCACCATGGAAGCCAAGCGTCAGCTGGATGTGCTGGACCGTCGCCTCAGCGAAAGCACATACCTGGCCGGCGACAGCTACACCATCGCCGATATCGCGGTCTGGCCCTGGTACGGTCAGCTGGTGCGGGGCAATCTGTATTCGGCCGCCGAGTTCCTCGACGTGGGCCAGTACACCCACGTGCAACGCTGGGCCGAGACCATCGCCAACCGACCTGCAGTGCTTCGCGGTCAGCGTGTGAACCGCACATGGGGCGAAGAAGACAAGCAATTAGCGGAGCGGCATCAGGCCTCCGATCTGGACTGATGGCCTGGCTGCAAATCGTTGCAGCGCAGCGCCCCTCACGCGGCAGACGGAGCAATACGCCTGCCGTTGTCCGGCTCTATGATCAATCACGACTGGCTAGAGATTCTTATGGCACACGACGACATCACCTTCATCCCCGACCCTGATGCGGACTCCATCTCTTCTGACGTCGCCGGCTTCGGCGGCCTGCTGGTGTCCACTCAGGTGCCGACGCACGCCGACGGCAGCCTTGAACTGGGCAGCATCACGCGGCAGAGCGAGTGCACGTTGCAGGCACTCAAGCTGGCGCTGGAGAAAGCGGGCAGTTCAATGGATCGGGTGCTGCACCTGACCATCTACCTCACCGACATGGCCGATCGCGGCGCCTTCAATGAGGTTTACCAGCGGTTCTTCGCCAAACCGTGGCCGGTGCGTGCCGCCGTCGGCGTTGCAGCGCTGGCGGTGGAAGGGATGCGTGTGGAAGTCACAGCGATGGCGGCCAAGGGCTGACGCCATCCGTTGAAGCGGTTGACTTGGTCAGGCGGCGCAGGCGTTGAGCCTGCGCACAGTCCGGGTCAGGCAACGGTCCATTCGACGTTGGACAGCCCCAGATCCTGAGCTTTGGGCTTACTCAGTTTCGGGACTTTGTCCGATCGATATTTCGGGATCTGGCTGAAACCGGCGTCCACCGACGCCCAGTGCCAGGCTTCCGAATTGTCCATGTCCTGCGCGCTGATATAGAAGGTCTTGTAGCTGCCGTGCAGCAGATAATCGATTCTGAAATGTTTGTGTCCGGCCATCACCCGTGCTCCTGTTGCATTCATGTCTGCAAGAACAGAACGCACGGTCACAAAAAAATTCAGCGTTTTGCACTCAGCGGCACACACCTGTGGGTTCCGGCTGGCCGGTCGCCCACGTAAGTGAATGAGGAGGGAGTGTTTCCAGCATTGGCGCGGGCTTTGCTCATGCCCTGATCAGGTGCGGTATCGCGTGACCACGCTGAGAAAGCGCGCCGGTGTGGTCACCCCATAGTAGGCGTGGGGCATGGAGGCGTCGAAGTACACGCTGTCGCCCTGATTGAGTTGCAGCGGCGAATAATCCTGCATGAAGAACACAATGCTTCCCTCCAATACCAGTAGAAATTCCTCCCCCTCGTGGCCCTCCAGCTTGCGCAGGCCAGTGTCCGGTACCGCGTCGACGATGGTTGGCTCCATGCTTTTGGTCGCAAGGTCTGACCCCAGCCATTCATAGATCCCACGCGCCGTATTGTGGGTCACCCCGGAACCGGCCCGGGTAATTGCGCGGCAGCCTTTGGCGAATCGTTGTTCTTCCGGGCCGATCATGTCGGCCCAACGGATCTCCAGCGCCTCGCACAGCCGCGCCAGCACCGCATAGGTCGGGGAGATGAGGCCGTTTTCGATTCGGGAAATGGTCGAGATCGACACGTTCGATTGCTCGGCCAGCCTGGTCAGCGACCACTTAAGGCGCTTGCGCTGCATCGCAATCATCGGGCCAGGCTCATGCATGGGTGCCGGGGGCGGTTGCATGCCCTTGTTCAGCGCGCCGGGATCCTGATCAGCACCGTCCGGGGACGTGCCGTTTACGCGGGGTTGGTCACTCATGGGTTCAAAAAATCCGTGTTCAGGGGGCCGTGCCAAAGAAATACCAGCAGGCAGGGATTTTGCAGGTTCCCTTGTGAAACCTCAATTAAGAAAAATATTTGCATTTATGCAAAATAACGATAGAGTCGTTTTGCCGACACAAAACCAATAAGCCTCACCCCGCGTCACCTTTGCAGCCTGCCCAGCCTGTTGTTCGACGTTTGCCACCGCGTAGGTCGGGGCAAGCCAGTCAATCAATTCTTGTGGTAGGTGACTCATGACTTCAGATTCAAACCTCCTCGCCCGTGGCCTGTCCCGACGTTCGCTGCTCAAGGCTTCCGGCGTGGGTGCCGCAGCGTGTGTGGCCGCCGGCTTCATGGGCCGCATCCCCTCCAGCTTCGCCGCTGGCGCGCCGATCAAAACCATACGCCCCGGTTACCTGACAGCCGCCTGCATGGGCGACATGCCATTGGGCGCCGTGCGCGACGGCAAGCCGGTGGGCACCGATCTTGAAATGCTCAAGCTGATTGCCGACCGTCTGGAGCTCAAGCTCGACGTACTGCCCATGGGCTTTCCGGCGGTGATCGAGGCCGTGCGATCGGGCCGGGCTGACTGGTTCGGCGGCAATTTCGCCTGGAACCCGATGCGTTCGAAGATTCTGCTGCTGACCGATCCGCTGTTCTACACCGGCGCCTACATCATCATGCGTCAGAGCGAACCCTTCGCCAGCAGCATCACTGCCGACGACATGAAAGGCCGGACAATCGGCAGCAACACGGGTTATTCAGTGGTGCCCGACATGAAGAAAATCCCTGGCGTGAAGGAGGTCAAGCTGTACGACAACTCCGACGCCTGTGTGCGCGACGTGGTGGCCGGGCGCCTGGATTTTGCGGTGCTCGACGCGCCGACCATCGACTACATGATCCTGCAAAACCCGGACATGAAGCTCAAGCAGATCCCCATTGCCTTCGACGAGCGCTACCCGAGCCTGACCGGCAAGTTCGAAGCAATCTGGGGTGTCTACCCGCAGAACGTCGACCTGTTCGACGGTATCAATCAGGGCATCCGCTGGCTCAAGTCCACCAATCAGATCGCGCCGACCCTCGCTCGCTACGGGATCAGCAACCCGGACTATCTGGTCCCGATGCCGGTGGACCCGCGCCTGGGGGTGGACCGCGATGCGCAGGGCAATGTGTTGGGCCCCTTCAAACATCAACCGCGAGATTTCAGCCAGTCGTTCGGCTGATCGGGCGTCGCTGCCGCTTTCAACCACTCGCACAAGGGTTTCTTCATGTCGTACGCACCGTCTGAAACGGCTTGCACCGAGCCGCTGGTCAGGATCGAAAACCTGCACAAATCGTTCGGCCACATCGAGGTGCTCAAGGGCATCGACCTGACGGTGATGGCCGGGCAGAAGGTCTCGCTGATCGGCCCGAGCGGGTCAGGCAAGACCACCTTGCTGCGTTGCATCAATTACCTGGAGGAACCGTCGGCCGGTGACATTTATGTCGACAACCAGTTGATGGGGCATCGCGAGTCAGGCGGGCGGCGTGTGCCGTTGCGTGATGCCGAGCTGGCCCGATTGCGCGCCAGCATCGGCATGGTGTTCCAGCGCTTCAACCTGTTTGCCCACCTCACGGTGCTGCAAAACATCATGCTCGGGCCGCTCAAGGTCCAGGGCCGCCCGGCTGCCGAGGCCCAGGAAATGGCGCGTGCGCTGCTGGCCAAGGTCGGTTTGCACGGCAAGGAGCAGGCGTATCCGGATCAGCTGTCCGGCGGGCAGCAGCAGCGGGTGGCCATTGCGCGCGCGCTGGCCATGAAGCCCAAATTGATGCTGTTCGATGAAGCCACCTCGGCGCTGGACCCGGAATTGGTCGGAGAGGTGCTGGGGGTGATGCACCAACTGGCCGAGGAGGGCATGACCATGATCATCGTGACCCACGAAATGCGCTTCGCCGAACAGGTCTCCGATCAGGTCGTATTCATGGCCGAGGGCCGTGTGATCGAACAGGGCCCGCCGCGTCAGGTCTTTCGCGACAGCCAGGTGGAGCGCACCCGTGCGTTCATCCGTGCCGTCGAGGAGCGCTGATCAATGACGTTCATGAGCGAGCTGGAACACGCGGCCCGATTGTTTCCCTATTTCCTCAAGGTGCTGGGCCTGGGCGCGATGACCACAGTCGGCCTGACCCTGGCCTCGTTTGCGGTCGCGGTGCTGCTGGGCTTTGCGCTGGCGTTGATGCGCGTGTCCCGCAGCCTGTGGCTTCGCTCGATCGCGAGTCTGTACCTGGAGCTGTTTCGCAACGTACCGATCCTGACCCAGCTGTTCATTCTGTATTTCGGCCTGACCCACCTGGGGCTGACGCTACCGGCCACGGTCGCGGCCATCATCGGGTTCGGTCTCAACGGCGCGGCGATTCTGTGCGAGGTCTTTCGCTCCAGCATTAATAACGTCGACCGCGGTCAGGGCGAGGCCGCGTTTGCCATCGGCATGACCCGACGCATGACGATGCGCATCATCGTCTTGCCGCAAGCGATCAAGGTGGCGCTGCCGGGCATGGCCAACTTCGCCATCAGCCTGCTCAAGGACACCTCACTGGCCTCGGCCGCCGCCGTACCGGAACTTGCGTTCAAGGCGCGGATGCTGGTCAGCGAAACGTACCAGACCAACCTGATCTACCTCATGGTTGCGGTCATTTATCTGGTCCTCAGTCTGGTGCTCGCGCGGTTGGGCCACAAAGCCGAATCCCGCCTGAGAAGGAGCCACTGAGATGACCTATTTCGAACTGTGGCAAGCCTGTCGCGAAGAGCTGTTGAGCGCGGCGTGGGCCACCTTGCAACTGGCATTGGGCGCGTTGCTGATCGGCCTCGTCGTGGGGCTGCTGGTGGCGTTGCTGCGGATGAACCGCTCGCCGCGCATCCGGCGCCTGGCAACGATGTACGTCGAGCTGTTTCGCGGCACGCCGGCATTGGTGCAGCTATTCATTCTGTATTTTGGGCTGACCGCCATCGGCATTGAGTTCAGCTCGTTTCAGGCGGCCATGATCGGCCTGGGCCTGAATGCCTCGGCGTACCTGAGTGAAGTCTACCGAGCCGGTATCGAGGCCGTGCCCAAGGGCCAGTTCGAGGCCGCGCACACCATCGGCATGACCCGCTACAAGACCCTGCGCTGGGTGGTGCTGCCCCAGGCGATCCGCATCGTGCTGGCGCCCATCGGCAACGTGGCGATTTCGCTGCTCAAGGACACGTCAGTGGCCTCGCTGATCGCGACGCCTGATCTGATGCTGCGTGCCCAGGACCTCAGCTCTGTGTATTTCATGCCCCTTGAAACCTACCTGATCGTGGGCGCGATGTACTTCGTGCTGTGTTTCCCGCTGTCCCTCGCTGTGCGGATGCTGGAGCGCAAAACCTCCAGATGATCCACCCCTTGCAAGTCTCAACCTCAACAGGAGTCAACATGCGCAAAATCATCAAAACAGGTCTGCCTGACGGTTCTTCGCCCGTGGAATGGGCCACCGTGGGCGGCAAGACGCTGTACACCGCGAGCATTCCGATCTACCCCGACGCCAGCATTGAAACCGGCGACATCAGTGTGCAGACCGAATTGACCCTCAACAACCTCAAGCAGACCATCGAGGCGGCTGGCGGCACCATGGATGACTACACCCAGCTGCAGGTGATCCTCACCGACAAGCAGTATTTCGAAGGCATGAATGAGGTGTACCGCCGTTTCTTCACCGCGCCGTTTCCGAACCGGGCCACGATCATTGCGGACCTGATGGTGCCAGGCGCCAAGATCGAAATCATCGCCAACGCCTACCTGGAACACTAACCCCATGACCGCCACGATCATCATTGGCGCCGGCGTCATCGGCGCGACCACGGCTTATTTTCTGGCACGCGAAGGCCTGTCGGTGACGGTTCTGGACAGCCAGCCCGAACCCGGCCTGGAAACCAGCTTTGCCAATGGTGGGCTGCTGGCGGCCAACAGCGCGCTGCCCTGGTCTTCACCGGGCACGCCGCTGCAAATGCTCAAGTGGCTGGGGCGTGAAGATGCGCCCTTACTGCTGCGGCCCTCGGCCATCCCGTCTCTGGGTGCCTGGGGCCTCAAATTCCTGGCCAATTGTCGCGACAGCAAATACCGCGACACAGCCAACACCCTGACCCGCTTCGGCCAGCACAGCCTGGGGCTGATGGAGTCGTTGCTGGCGCGTGAACCCTTGCAGTTCGATCTGGGGCGGGGCGGGTTTCTGGAAATTTTCAAGGGCCCCCAGGCGCAGGCCAATGCTCAGGCCTTCGCTACATTGCTTGAACGCATGGGCGCGGTGATCAAGCGCCTCGACCGCAGCGCCTGCGTTGCACTCGAGCCGTCACTGGCGCCTATCGAATCGAGCATCGAAACCGGTCTCTGGCTGGAAAACGACTGTTGGGGCGATGCCCATAAATTCACCCGGGAAATGGTCCGCCTGGCCCAGGCTCAGGGTGCCACTTTTGTTTACACCAGTCAGGTCACCGGGCTGGACGTCACCGGTGGCAGGGTCTGCGGTGTGACGCTGGCGAACGGTCGAATGGACGCTGCGCGGGTAATCGTGTGCGGCGGCGCGGCGTCGTCAGGATTGCTTGCGCCTTACGGCGTGAAACTGCCCATCGCGCCGGTCAAGGGTTATTCCCTCACGCTGGATCGGGACGCGGCCGGCGTGGCGCCCACGCGGCCGATCGTCGATGACCATGAGCACATTTGCGTGACCCCGCTGGGTGATCGCCTGCGCGTGGCAGGCACGGTGGAGTTCGCCGGCAATGACCGCATACTGCGGTCATCACGGGTCGAGAATCTAAAGCAGGCGCTGCGCAATCTGTACCCGCACATCCGCATGCCGGTGGAGGTCAACGCATGGTGCGGGATGCGCCCGATGACGGTGGACGGCCTGCCGTACATCGACGCCACACCGGTGAATAACCTGTTGGTCAACACCGGTCACGGTGCGCTCGGCTGGACCTTGGCCTGCGCCAGCGCCGAGCGGATGACTCAATTGGTATTGGGCGGGTACGCGCCGAATGTCGGCGCGTTCAAGTTGCATCGCAGGGTGATCTGACACCCGGCGACTACCCCAGCATTTCCGCCCCCAGCTGGAACGCCACCCACAGGGCCAGGCCCGTGGCGAAGGCCAGTGCGACGTTTTCGAACAGGTTGTTACGGTATTCCTTGCTCAGCAGCGATTTTTGGTTGGACATGATCAGCAGGCCCAGGGAGATCACGGGCAGGCCGATGATGTTCAGCGCGTTGACACCGATGGTCAGCGTGACGAAGTCCGGCATGCCAGGCAGCGACCACACCAGCGGCGTCACCAGAATGAAGAGCATGAACCACTTGTGCATCGGGTCCTTGTGGAATTCCTTGCCGTAGCGTTCGCGGCGCTTGGGCCGGATGTGCTGGAAGGCGTCGGTGATGAGCATCGGGAAGGCGGTGGTCTTGCCCGAGATACTGGCGAACAGCGTGGCGAATACGCCGATGAAGAACACGTACCAGCCGAGCGGGCCGAAGAACATTTCCATGGCCTTGCCCAGGTCGCCCAGGGTTTTGACCTCAACCCCGTTCGGACGCAGGATCTCGGCGCCCACCACCCAGATGGCAAGGTTGATGATGATCCCCACCATCACGGCGAACAGCAGGTCGTTGCGTTGTATGCGCTTGTGTTCCGGGCCGGTCCAGCCTTTCTCGCGCATCACGTAGGGATGGACGAAGTTGGCGATGGAGCCCGCCACCGCGCCGATCACCGAGACCGCCACCAATACCGCGCCGTGCACGCCTTCGTCCGGCGGGATGCTGAAGCCGATGGTGCCTTTGAGAATGCCGAGCAGGTCAGGGCTGGCCATCAGCGCCAGCGCCAGGAACGCCAGGGTCATCACGGCCAGCAGCGCTTTCATCACGCCTTCGATCAGGCTGTAGATGTTGCGTCCCACCAGCAACCACACGGCAATCACCACCGCCAGCGAGCACAGCAGGGGCTGTTCGACGTGCAGCAGCATGGCGAGGGCTTCGCCGGCGCCTTTGATCATGTACGCGTTGATCAGATGCCCCATGAGCAGCGCGTAGCCGAACATGAACCAGGCGAACAGCGGGTGGAGTTGGGCGTAGCCCTGGAGGATGGTCATGCCCTGGTTATTGCAGAGCTGGAAGCGGGCAATGATGTTGACGATCAGGAACCTGAGCAGCAGCGACACCGCCAGCACCCACATCATCGCGTAGCCGTAACTGGCGCCGGCCACAGAGGAGGTGATCAGGTCGCCCGCACCGAGCCATGACAGGACCGCAATGATGCCGGGGCCCAGGAGTTTGCCGATCTGAGCCAGGCGTGACACCGGCTTTCCTGCAGTTTTTTCTTCGACTGAACTGCCAATCGCCATGAGCGAAACCCTCGTTGTTATTGTTGGTTCGAGGGCGCAAGTGGAGCATTGGGATAGGACGTCGTACAACTGCTGATGGGCCGTTAAAGTGTTTTCAGATGTTGCCGGCGGTTACTTGGCAGGGGCGTTTAATGCCTCGGCCTCATCGCGAGCAGCTCCCTCCCACTGGATTTGAGCCAGGCGAAAAAAAGCCCCCGGACGGCGGGCGCCGTGCGGGGGCAGGGGCGGCGGGGTTACGCCGTTTCGGTGACTTGCGAAAGGGTCGGGTAGTCGGTGTAGCCCGGCGCGCCGGGGGTGTAGAACAGGTCCCGGCGCACTTCGTTGAGCGGCGCATCCTGCCTGAAGCGCTCCGGCAGGTCCGGGGTCGCGATAAAGGGCACACCGAAGGCGACGGCGTCGGCCTTGCCTGCGGCGATCCACGCGTTGGCGCTGTCTTTGGTGAACAGCTCGTTGGCGATCAGCGGGCCGCCGAAGACCTCCTTGAGCATCGGCGCGATGCTGTCAGGGCCGACGCTTTCCCGCGCGCTGATGAACGCGATCTTGCGCTCGCCCAGCTCACGGGCGACGTGTTTGAACGTCTCCACCGGGTTTTCATCGCCCATGCCGTGATCGACATAGCTGCCAACGCCGCCGTCGCCGCGCGGCGCCAGGTGCACACCGACGCGACCCGCGCCCCAGACGCTGATGGCCGCGTCCGTCACTTCCAGCAGCAGACGCGCGCGATTGGCGTGGGAGCCACCGTAGGCGTCGGTGCGGGTGTTGGACGCGCTTTGCAGAAACTGATCCAGCAGATAGCCGTTTCCGCCGTGCACCAGCACGCCGTCAAACCCGGCGCGTTTGGCGTTTTCAGCCGCCTGGCGGAATTCTTCGATGATCCCTGGCATCTCGTCGAGCGCAAGCGCCCGTGGCGTCGGAAAAGCGACTTTCGGGCGAATAAGGCTCACATGCCCGGCAGGCTGAATGGCGCTGGGCGCCACCGGCAATTCGCCGTTCAGATACACCGGGTGCGAAATCCGCCCCACGTGCCACAGCTGCATCACCATCTTGCCGCCGGCTTTATGCACGGCGTCGGTGACCCGGGACCAGCCCTCAATCTGTGCGTCGGACCAGATGCCGGGGGTGTCCGCGTAACCGACCCCCATGGGCGAGACCGACGTGGCCTCGCTCAGGATCAGCCCGGCCGAGGCGCGTTGCGCGTAATACTCGGCCATCAGCGCGTTGGGGGTGCGATCAACCGCGCGGCTGCGGGTCAACGGCGCCATGACGACGCGGTTTGCCAGCTCGATATCGCCGAGCGTGACGGGGTCAAAAAGGTTGCTCATAAACAGTGTCCTTGAAAGGGGCGATCAGGCGTTGGCAACCAGCACCAGTTTCTGGTTGACGAATTCCTTGATGCCCAGCTCGGACAGTTCGCGGCCATAACCGGAGCGCTTCACGCCACCGAACGGCAGTTCTGGCGAGGTGCTGGAGAAGGTGTTGATCCAGACCGCGCCGGTTTCGAGGGCAGAGGCCAGCTTCTTCGCCCGCGCGATGTCTTTGCTGAACACCACGCCCGAGAGGCCGTAGTTCGAATCGTTCGCCAGCTCGACGGCTTCGTCGTCGCTGTTGACCACGTACACCTGGGCCACCGGACCGAAGAACTCTTCGAAGTACGCCGGGTTGCTGCGCTGAATGTTGGTCAGAATCGTCGGCTCGAAGAAGTTGCCCGGACCGTCGATGACGTTGCCGCCACAGTGCAGCGTTGCACCAGCTTTAACAGCGGCTTTGACCTGCTCGGCGAGGTGATCGCGGGCCGGTGCCGAAGACAGCGGGGCCAGCGTGGTGGACTCATCCAGCGGGTCGCCGGCCTGGACAGCCTGAAGGGCGACGGTGAACTGCTCAAGGAACGCGTCGGCCACTTTGGCATGCACGATGAAGCGCTTGGCGCCGGTGCATTCCTGCCCTGCGTTGTGCAAGCGCGAGACCGCGCCGCTCTGGACCGCTTTGGCGATGTCGGCGTCTTCCAGCACGATGAACACGTCGTTGCCGCCCAGTTCCAGGGTGGTTTTCTTCAGGTATTTGCCGGCCTGGGCCGCGACGGCGCTGCCTGCACCTTCGGAACCGGTCAGTGCCGCGCCCTGGACGCGCTTGTCGGCGATGATGTCCGCCACCTGATCGGAGGTGATGAACAGGTTGATCCACGCGCCTTCTGGTGCGCCCGCTTCACGGACCAGCTCTTCGAACACCTTGGCACAGTGCGGCACGATGGACGCGTGCTTGGAGACGATGGTGTTACCGGCCGCCAGGTTCGGTGCCAGCACGCGCATCAATTGGTACAGCGGGAAATTCCACGGCTCGACCGCCAGCAGCACGCCGATCGGATGGTGTTCGATGGACGCGTCGCCATGGGGCGTGACCAGTGGCACCGGGGCCAGGAAACCCTCGGCGTTGTCCGCGTAGTAGCGGGCGATCGCAGCAATGATCTGCACTTCGTCACGGCTTTCGTGGAGCAGCTTGCCCATCTCACTCGTGATCATGCGCGCCAGTTCTTCGGCGCGGGAGTCGATCAGGTCGGCCAGTGCGTGCAGCACTTTCAGGCGTGGCTGGATCGGGCCTTTTGACCACTCGGATTTGTACAGGCTGTGGGCGGTGGCCAGCGCGTGTTCGATCTGGGCTTCGGTGTGATTCGGGTAGGTCTCGATCACTTCGTTGGTGGCCGGGTTGACGGTTTGGTACGCCATGAAGATATTTCCTGTTTTCAGTGCGAACGTGTCCCACCCTCTGAACATAGAGAGCAACAGTCACGGGCGGGGTTCGCGAGTGGGTAATGCGTTTCCGCGCGCCTGAGTTCAGGCGCTCGGATAGAATTTTTGGCCCACCTGCAGGAGCGAATTTATTCGCGAAACGGCGGCAGGGTTTTACATCTCTGCAAGCCGTACGATTTTTCGCGAATGAATTCGCTCCTACAGGGAACGGTGGGGCTCAGACCTTGCCGAGCTTGACCAGCAGGGCTTTGGCCGCCGCTTCCGAGGACGCAGGGTTCTGGCCGGTGATCAGCAAGCCGTCTTCGACCACGTAGGACTGCCAGTCGCCGATTTTCGAGTACACGCCACCGTTCTGCTTGAGCATGTCTTCCACCAGGAACGGGACCACGTCGGTCAGGCCCACGGCCTCTTCTTCGGTGTTGGTAAAGCCGGTGACTTTTTTGCCGGAAACCAGCGGTTGGCCATCGGCGGCCTTGACGTGACGGAACACGCCCGGCGCATGGCACACGGCAGCCAGTGGCTTGCCAGCGGACAGCGTCGCTTCGATCAGCGCAATGGAATCGGCGTCTTCGGCCAGGTCCCACAGCGGGCCGTGGCCGCCTGGGTAGAACACCGCGTCGAAGTCAGCGTGGTTCACGTCTTTCAAACGCACGGTGCTGGCCAGTTGGGCCTTGGCGCTGCTGTCTGCATCGAAGCGGCGCGTGGCGTCGGTCTGGGAATCAGGTTCGCTGCTTTTCGGGTCCAGCGGCGGTTGACCGCCCTGGGGCGAGGCCAGAACGATGTCGGCGCCAGCGTCTTTGAACACGTAGTACGGCGCTGCCAGCTCTTCCAGCCAGAAGCCGGTTTTCTTGCCGGTGTTGCCCAATTGGTCGTGTGAAGTCAGAACCATTAGAACTTTCATGTGTGCGGCCTCTGCGTTGAGTAAGAAAAAGTGATTCAGGAATGAGCAAGCGCTTGTCGGGTGGCCGACATCGCTTCGTCGAACGGCATTGCGGTACGCGTGATCTTGGCCATGACGCTGGCCCCCAGCCACATCTGGTACAGCCGGAAGGCAACCGGTTGCGGCGCATCCTCCAGAGTGAACGAGCCATCTTTGAGCCCGCGCTCCAGGACCACCGCCAGCCGCGAAATGATGCCGGCGGTGCCGCGGTCCAGCGCCAGGCGCATGGATTCGGACAGGTCGGCAACCTCTGCCGCCAGCTTCACCACCAGGCACTTGCCGAAATCTTCGCGGCGGGTCTGGTTTGCCTGCCAGCGCTGCCAGTACGCCATGAGCTTGTCGCTTTCGCGCCCGGTGCCGGGCTGGAACAGCGCATCCATCTCGGCAAGGTAGGTCTGGAAATACGAATCCAGCAGCGCCTGGCCGAAAGCGTCCTTGGAGCTGAAGTAATGATAGAACGAGCCCTTCGGCACCTTGGCCAGCGACAGCACTTCATTGAGACCCACGGCGGTAAAGCCTTTCTGGCCGATGACCTGCGTGGCGGCATCCAGGATGCGTTGTCTCGAATCGGTGGTCGGGGTGGCGTTCATCTTCGGCTCTCTCAGTAGACCAGTCGTCTAGTGCTGAACGAATGGTAGGGACCGGGGCTGCGCGCAACAATGTCGTATCCGCAAGGATTTCGGACACGCACGAAAGTTACGTGCGTGCCGCAGGCTCCCCGCGATAGCATCGCAACCGGTCGCGCTGCGGTCCCACGGCCGATCCGTGGCCTGGGCCTACACCCATTCATGAACTGCGCAACTGCCGAAGAGGGCGTGATGCATACCGTTGCTTTGATCGTTTACCCTAAGTTCCAGTCCCTCAGCCTGTCCGTGGGCTCGGTGTTCGAATGCGCGAACATGATGCGCGGGGAGGCCGTCTACGGGTTTCGCCTGGTGTCGGAGTCGGGCGGTGCGGTGATGTCGTCCCAGGGTTTCTCGGTGCTGACCGAACCCCTGGATCCGGCCGGCTACGACACGGTCATCATCAGCGGCCACATGGAATTCGAGCAGCCGGCCGTCAGCCTGGTGCAGTTCGTGCGGGTGGCGTCGGCGCAGGCCCGGCGAGTGGTGTCGCTGTGCACCGGCAGCTTCGTGCTGGCCGAAGCCGGTCTGTTGGACGGCAAGCGCGCCACCACCCACTGGATTTATGCCCCATCGTTCAAAAAACGCTACCCCGATATTCAGCTCGACGAGGATCGCCTGTTCGTCGTCGACGGCCAGATATGGACCGGCGCCGGCATGAGCGCCGGGCTGGACCTGGCGCTGGCGATGGTGGAAAACGACCTGGGCAGCGACATCGCCCGGCGTGTGGCGCGCAAGCTGGTCATCTACCAACGGCGCGGCAGCGAGCAGTCACAGCTGTCGGCGCTGCTGGAACTGGACCCCAAGTCCGACCGGGTGCAATTAGCGCTGGTATACGCCCGGGAAAATCTCCAGGCCGACCTGTCGGTCGAAGCGCTGGCGGCCGTGGCGCGCTTGAGTCCGCGCCAGTTCAGCCGGGTGTTTCGTGAGGAGACCGGGCAGACCCCCGCCAAGGCCGTCGAAACCCTGCGGGTCGAGGCCGCCAAGGTGCTGATGGAAACCAGTCGCCACCCCATCGAAGTCATCGCCCGTGAAGCCGGGTTTGGCGACCGGGAGCGGATGCGCCAGGCGTTTCTGCGCACTTTTGGCCAGCACCCACAGGCGATGCAGCAAGCCCTGGCGCACATCGAGCGGGTGGGATAACCACATAAGCCCTGACGCGCAGAGCCCCGGTTAACGGGGCCTGCGGCGCAGCGGACAAACTTTCACATATCCGGACACGAAAACCGCTGAACTTACGCTTCGGCGCAAGGCTCCTTTGCTATGCGCAGTCAGTCCGACCCTGATGTGCCAGTGCATTCGCGTCAGGCATCAATCGGGGTCGCCGAACGATAAGGAGCTACCGTGACCCCCACCGACCACGCCGTCTACTACCGCAGCACGCCCGGCCCGCTTCACACCATCCTTCTGGCCGGCACCGTCCCTCTCTTTCTCGGCGCGTTGCTGAGTGATATCGCCTACTACAACAGCTACCAGATCCAATGGAGCAACTTTGCGTCCTGGCTGATTGCCGGGGGCCTGGTCTTCTGCGGATTGGCGTTTCTGTTCGCGCTGGTCCAACTGATCCGGGCAGACCGCAAGGTCGGCCGTCCTGTGTTGTACGTGGTCCTGCTGCTGGTGACGTGGGTCCTGGGACTCATCAACGCCTTCGAACACGCCAAGGATGCCTGGGCTTCGATGCCTATGGGTCTGGTGATGTCCGTGATTGTGACCCTGCTGACCTGCGTTGCGACGTGGATCGGGTTGACCCACCTGCGTTCGGGAGAGGCCAAATGAGACACGCCCATGCATTGAGCGCCTTGAGCATGGCGCTGCTGTTGAGCGCTTGCGGCAGTGAAGCCGACAGCACACAGGCTCGCGGCCCGGACCCTAAAATGCCGGAAACCCAGAGCAGCCTGCTGCCCAGCATGAAGATCGCCGAACCGGCCGCTTGGGGTGATCAAAAACCCACGGTGCCGCAGGGCTACAGCATCACGGCCATTGCCACCGATCTGCGGATTCCGCGCCAGACCCTGGTGCTGCCCAACGGCGACATCCTCGTCGCCGAAGGCCGGGGCGGCAGCGCAGCCAAACTCAAACCCAAGGATGTTATTGCCAGTTACATCAAGGCCCAGGGCAACACTCAGGTCAAAGGCGGTAACCGCCTGACCCTGTTGCGCGATGCCGACGGCGATGGCACCTACGAAACCAAGACCGTGTTCGCGGAAAACCTCAACGCGCCATACGGCCTGGCCTATGCCGACGGCAAGCTGTACGTGGCCAACCAGGACGCGTTGGTGCGCTTCGACTACCAGGACGGCCAGACCCAGGCAAGCGGGGCGCCGACCACGGTCACAAATCTGCCTTCGCTGATCAACCATCACTGGACCAAGTCCCTGGCCGTCAGCGAAGACGGCCGTTACCTGTACGTGGGCATCGGTTCCAACAGCAACGTCACCGAGCGCGGCATGGAAGTCGAACTCGACCGGGCGATGGTGTGGCAGATCGATGCGGCCACCGGCGCCCACCGGCCGTACGCCACTGGCGTGCGTAACCCGACGGCGCTGACCATTCAGCCAGGTTCCGGGCAGTTGTGGGCGGTGGCCAACGAGCGGGATGAATTGGGGCCTGATCTGGTTCCGGATTACCTGACCTCGGTGCGCGACGGCGCGTTCTACGGCTGGCCCTATAGCTATTGGGGCCAGAACGTCGACATCCGTGCGCAACCGCAGAACCCGGACAAGGTGGCGTCGGCCATCAAGCCGGACTACAGCCTCGGCTCCCACGTCGCAGCCCTGGGTGTGGACTTTTCCATTCCCGAAATGGGCGATGCCTACGCCGACGGCGCGTTTGTCGGTGAGCACGGCAGCTGGAACCGCGACAATCCGGTGGGCTACAAAGTCATCTTCGTGCCGTTCAAAGATGGCAAGCCGGCGGGCGAGCCGCTTGATTTCGCCACGGGCTTCCGGGGTGCCGACGGCAAGACCCGCGGCCGTCCGGTGGGCGTCACGGTCGATCCACGCGGTGCGTTGATCATCGCCGACGACTTGGCTAACACCGTCTGGCGCGTCACGCGTAACAAGTAGCGGCGCTGAAACCTGCACGGGGCGCAGCATCGCCCCGTGTCATCGCCTGACGGTCTACGGCACCTTGGCGATCACCTTGATCTCGAATTCAAACCCGTACAGCCACGTCACGCCGACACAGGTGATGTTGGGGTACGGCGCTTCTCCCCAGAATTCCGGCACCACTTTCCAGACCCGTTCGAACGTCGCCTCCGGGTCGACCAGGAACACCGTCACGTCCTGCACGTCATCGAAGGTACAGCCCGCCGCTTCAAGCACGGCGTTCAGGTTGTTGAAGGCGAGCCTGACTTGCGCTTCCAGCTCCGGTTCGGGGGACCCGTCTTCGCGGCTCCCCACCTGCCCGGACACAAACAAAAAGCCATTGGAACGAACCGCCGCCGAATAGCGATTACGCTCATACAGCGCATGGCGTCCGTGTGGAAATACAACGTCACGTTGCGTCATGGGGGTGTCTCCTTGAGGGGGTCCACTGCGAACCGCGATGAACCATGCGCTGACTGTAGGGGCTTGCAGACCGGGGATAAACGCGCAACGCTGCGCATCACTGTTTGTGAATCCCAAACAATCGAGCGTTTTTGGAGCCGGGCATGGACCGTTTTGATGCGATGCAAGCGTTCGCCCGCGTGGTGGAAACCGGCAGCTTCACCAAGGCCGCCGACACGCTGCACATGAGCAAGACCACCGTCACTCAACTGGTGCAGCAGCTGGAAGCGCGGCTCCGGGTCAGGCTGCTGAACCGCACCACGCGCAAGGTCAACATCACCGCCGATGGCGCCGCGTACTACGAGCGGGTGATTCAGCTGCTGGCGGACATGGACGATGCCGAGACCAGCCTGTCCAGCGCCGCGGCCGCCCCGCGAGGCCGTTTGCGGGTGGACGTGCCTAGCCCGCTGGCCCGGTTCATCCTGATGCCGGCCTTGCCGGATTTCCATGCCCGTTATCCGGACATCCAGATCGACATGGGCGTGAGTGACCGCGTGGTGGACCTGATCGGCGAGAACGTCGACTGCGTTGTGCGCGGGGGCGAGCTGACCGATCAATCGTTGGTGGCGCGGCGGATTGGCGATCTGCAGTTGGGTGTGTTTGCGGCTCCCAGCTACCTTGAGCGGCATGGCACGCCGATGCACCCTCAGGATCTGGAAAATTCCCACCACCGCATCGTCGGTTTTCTGTGGGCGCGCACCGGCAAGGCGCTGCCGTATGCCATGCACCGCGACGGCGAACGGCTTCACGTGCAGGGGCGTTACGTGCTTGCGGTGGACGACGGCAACGCCTACGTGGCGGCGGGCCTGGCCGGCATGGGGGTGTTATGGCTGCCCGACTACATGTCCAGGGCTGCACTGGCGTCTGGCGAGCTGGTGCCGCTGTTCGAAGACTGGCGCCTTGACCCGATGCCGATGTACGTGGCGTTCCCGCCCAACCGACACATCAGCCTCAAGCTGCGGGTGTTCATCGACTGGATCGCCGAACTGATGGCGCAGCACGCGCCGGTGGCGGATCGGTCTGAGGGTTGAAACAGCCGACCTTGGCCTCCGGCATAAGCCGATGGTTGTGGGAGTGAGCTTGCTCGCGATGGCGGAGTTCAGTTCGACACTTCTGCGGGGTCCGGACCATTTTTCGCGGGCAAGCGCGCTCCTACAGCGTATCGCGCCAGACGCGGAATCCGTGGCGCATGACAACTGTAGGAGCGCGCTTGCCCGCGAAGCTTTTTTCCTGGCAATGGGGAAAGCGCGGCTCAACGCCAATCATCCAGCACCCACGGTCTCTGGCCAGAATTAAAAGCCAGACCTCACCACGGTCCGCTTCTGCCGAAGGCGTGGGAGCTGGCTTGTCATGCGATCTGCCGGGCACCGGCAGCAAGGTTTAGGCGATATGGGCAGCTTGCTCAACGCCAATCATCCAGCACCCAGGCATCGGGATGATCGTAGCCATGGCCGCCCCGGTGCATGGAAATGCCGAGGATGTCAGTGCGAAACCCGGCGTCCATCAGCCAGCGATACGCACCTTGGCGGGCGGTGTTGACGCCAACGGTCACCGTCGTCTGGCCCGCTTGCAGCGCGGCGGTGTCGCAGGCCGCGATCAGCTTCGCGAACCGTGAAGAGGCTTCGGGCCCGGGCGCCACGGCCGCGAATTTGACGTAGAACACACCCGAACCCGCTTCGCTGTGGGGCCCGAAATGGCAGATCGCAAATGCCTCGGGCTCGCCCGCCTGATCCAGCAGAATCAACGTCGTGCCCAACTGTTGCTGGTGCACGGCGTCCATTTCACCGCTCAGGTCCAGCCCTGAGGCGATGCGGTGGGTGAGGGCGGTGCACGCGGTTTTCAGGCGCGGGCCGTCGGCGTCGGGTTGGCCGTAATGCAGCGCCGGCTGCGGCTGCTCCAGGGTCTGTACCGGACGCTGCACGATGGCGATCAACGCCGCCGGCCAGAACCCGAAGCGCTGGTACAGGCCGATGTGTTTCGGGCTGTCGGGGAAGGTCATCAAGCCGGCGTGGCTGACGCCCCAGGCATCCAGTTGCTCGACGCAGCGGCCTATCAGGCTTTTCGCGATCGAGCAGTCCCAGTAATCCGGGTGCACCGCCACTGGCCCGACCACTGCACTGCTGCCCCAGCGCGACACGCACAGCACCCCCACCATCCGGTCGTTCATCAGCGCCTTGAACCAGCGGCTGTGGGGCGAATTCCAGCGGTTGTGCACGTAGTCGCGGTCGTTCCAGAACTCGCCGGGTTCCGCGGCGCCGATGTACGTCGCAAACGCCAGCCTGACCAGCTCTGCAGCCTGGCTCAGGTCGGCTTTATCCAGTGGAACAACCACTGCCGTCGTGGCGTGATCGGAAGTCGCAGGCATGAGGGGTTCTCGGCATTCACGTGAATTCAATGCGCAAGCCCGGTGTTCACTTGCGCACGTTCTGGTACAGCATCAGCCGCGACGTTTCATGCATGCCCCGTGTCAGCTCGACCAGCCGTTTGAACTCCGTCGGGTTTTGCCCGGCGACGTCATCCAGCGGCGTCGGTGACGCCAGGTCGTGCAGGGTCGGCGAGCTGCCGTCGTGCTCCATCTGCACCATGTAGTGCTGTGTGACACCGGCGATCAGCGGGAAGGTCCCTTCGCGCAGGACCAGCGGCACCACGCGCTCACCTTCCGGCGCCGGCTGCTGAATGTCCCGGCCCATGCCGCTGTTGCGGAACGTGATGCCGGACATGCCCGCCACGGTCGGCAGCAAATCCACCAGGCCGACGGCTTCCTTGATGTCGCGCACGCCGATCAGGCCCGGCGCGTGGATCAGCATCGGCACCGCGTTGCTTTCCAGGCCCAGTTGCTCGTAGGCCGGGGCCAAAAACGGGATCTGCGCGATCCGGGTGTTGTGGTCACCGAACAGCACGAAAATGGTGTTCTCGTAGTAACCGCCTTTCTTGGCGATCTCCATCAGGCGCCCGATGTTGAAGTCCAGCAGGCGCACGGCGTTGTACTGCTCGACGCTGCGCGAACCTGCGGCCTGCACTTCGGCCAGGGTCGGCTGCTTGACCTCGAACCCGTCGTTGCTGGCCGGGATGGTGAACGGGCGATGGTTACCGGCCGTCTGCACGTAGGCGAAGAACGGTTTGTCCTTGGGCAGCGCCTGCAGGAGCTTGTCGGTTTCCTTGAACAGGTCCAGGTCGGAAATCCCCCAGACGTCCACCACCGGCGACTTCCAGTCACGCTCCTCGAACAGGCGCACGCCGTCGATGCTCTGGCGAATCAGGGCGTTCATGTTGGCCCATCCGGAGTTGCCGCCGATGGTGTAGAGCTTTTCATAACCCTCGAACGCGTTGATCAGCGTGTGCTGGCGGGTGATCAGCGGGTTGCGGGTGGCGGTCTCCTGACGGGTGACGTCCGGCACGCCGGAAATGCTGGCCCACACCGTTTTCGCGGTGCCGGTGACAGGCACGTAGAAGTGCTCGAAAAACCAGCTCTGGCTGGCCAGGCGGTCGATATTGGGTGTCGGGTTGATCGGGTTGCCGTAGGCGCCCACCGCGCTGTTGCCCAGGGATTCGAGCATGACGAACATCACGTTCGACGGCCGGGAACCCGGGACCTTGTAGGGCTGCGGCCCTTGATGGCGTACGAAGTCGAGGGTCTGCGGGTCAGGCTTTTCGACGCCCAAATAGTTGGCCATGACCGCGTAATGCGCTCGCACCTGCGCTTCGTCGTAGCGTGACTGGCCGACCTTGACCGTGTCGTAGAGGAAAATCACCGGGTTCAGGCCCAGCGCGGCGATCTGGTTGTTGCCGGAGAAAAACGCATCGCTCCAGCGCAGGGGCACCGGGTTTTCCAGATTCATGTTCTCGACCCGGCCCAGAATGCCCAGCAGCACCAGCACCACCATCACGGTGCCACCCCAGGTGGCAGACAGTTTGCTGATGACGATGCGGCGGCGGTCCAGGGTCCAGCGATCCAGCTTGAGCAGCAGCAGGGTGACCAGCGCGACGGTCAGCAGCCAGCCCAGGGTGATCCAGATCACCGGGTAGGTTTGCCAGACCATGTCGCGGGAGATTTGCGCGTCGTCGAGGAAGCGCAGGACCGTGGCGTTGATCCGCACGCCCAGATACGCGTAATGACCGAAATCGAGGATGTAGATCAGCAGGATGACACTCAGGGACGCCAGCAACCAGGCCCGGGCCAGCCAGCGCAATGCACGGACGCTGAGCAGGTTCCAGCGCGGCATCCACGCCAGCAACGCCACCGGAAGCATGACCAGAATCGCCAGCCGCAGGTCGAAGCGAAAGCCGATGCCCAGGGTTTCGCTGACCGCCGGCTGGCCGCTCAGGGCCGTGGCATCGAAGCCGGAAAAGCCGAAGAAAAACACCATCCTCAGCACCGCGAACAGCGCAAAGATAACGGCCGTTGCCGCGAGCCAATAGTGCAAGCGTCTGGAGTGCAACCAACCCATCCGTGTTCCCTCTTATAAAAGTGCAGTGAACAATCCCGTTGGAGCGAGGCTTGCCCGCGAAGAGGCCGGCGTGCCAATCGAGATGTGTCGTCTGATAAACAGTCTTCGCGGGCAAGCCTCGCTCCAACAAATTAGGCGCCTGTTACGTCACCGGCTGATCCAACGATTGATCGCGCGGCTGCCTGAAATGGCGATGCAACCACCGCCCACCCAACACCAGCAATGCCACGCAGCAAAAGACCCCCAGCAGCGGATCAACCAGGTAATCCCAGTAATTGCGGGACGGCTTGAGCCCGACCATGAACGCCAGCGTCGCACTGGCCAGCATCACCACCGCCAGGCCGTTGCGCAGGTAGAACAGGCCCAGCGTCAGCGCGGCAATTACCAGCAACAGGGGGCGCGGGCTGTAGCCGAAACGGTACGGGTCCAGGTAACTCAGGCCCAGGGTCGCCGGGTACAGCACCAGCGCCAAGGCAGCGAACAGGATCAACACCCCTATGGCGGACCGGTCTGCGGGCGGCACCAGATCGAGGCGTCGCAGGCAGGCCCAGAGCATCAGCACCATCGACGTCATCGCCAGGTCATCGATGTAGCTGCGCAGGTAAGCGGCCAGCGACAGACCGTCCAGCGGGATGAAACTGACCGCCAGCAGCGCGCACAGCAGCACGATCCGGGCGACCCGGTTCAGGCCGAACGACGGCAACAGCAGAAATATCAGCAGCGCGAAACTGACGTGGGCCTGCCACAAACTGATCATTGGCGACGCTCGGACAGCCACGCTTCATTGAAGGTGACGTGCTTGATGAAGGTGTTGTTCCAGGAGTAGACCAAGTGATACATCCCGTCCGGGCTGCGAATGAAGTACGGGTATTCGTATTCGAATTCACATCCGCGCTTGGTGCACACCCGGGTGTCGAGGCTGCTCAGAAACTCGGCTTCCAGCGGCAGGCGCAGCGCACCGCTGGACACGCGGAATTGGTCGCCGATGATTTCCTTGAAAGCCTCGGGTGAAAACGGGTCGCCTTCGGGGTCCGGTGATTTGTCCAGGTCGCGCAGGGTGCGCCAGTCGTCCATGTTTGCGTCGGTGCCGTACAGGCTCAGCTTGAAACGGCCGTCTCGCAGGTCATTGAGCGCCACCAGCAGGCCGTGTTCCGGGGTGGCGATGGCCGCCAGCGACGAGTTGGGGTTGGACGGGTCGAGCGGGTAGGGCTCGCTCCAGGTCTGGCCGGCGTCTTCGGTGCGGGTCGCCAGCACCCGATGGTGAATGTTGCCGGCGTAGCGCAGCAGGGCGATGCCCCGTTGACCGTCCAGGGGCACCACCGTCGGTTGCAATGAATTGTTGCCCCGGCTGATGCGGAATTTGTCGATCACCTCGCCATCAGCGCTGAGGTACAGGTATTCGGCAAACTTGCCCAGGAACTCGTGGTACACCGGCAACCCGATGGAGCCGTCGGCATGAAACACCGGCGCCGAGCGCACCAGCGTACTGATGTTGAGGAAGGGCGAGGTGATCAGTTGACGCGGTTCGGACCAGTTCCGGCCGAAGTCGTCCGACACCATCACGTTGACCGCGCTGCCGGCCCAGCCGCCCATGGACACCGAGACATAAAACAGCCACAGGCGGTTGTCCGGAGCGAGCGCGACCACGGGATTGCCCAGCTTGCGAATGTATTTCTGCGTGCCGCGCTGGGTCGATTCCCGGGTGGCGAGGACCTGCTCGGCCCCCCATTCCCCGGTGCTGACGTCAAAACGCGCGGCACGCACCTGTACATCCGCCGCGCCTTCCCGGGAGCCGGCGAACCAGACGCTCATGAGGCTGCCGTCCGGCAGGGCGGTGACGGCGGAGGAATGCACGAAATCCACCAGCCCGGAGGAGGCGAAACGGCTGGTGTAGATGGGCTTGGCGACCTGACCTGCGACAACCATCACTGGACTCATCAAGGCAAAGGACGCATGCAGATTGGCGGGGTGGGTGAACCACGCGGTCGCGAACAGAAAGGTCAGCGCCAGGTAGGCGCCGAGGGCTGGAATGCTGGGGGTTTTGATGCGCATGGTTTGACTCTGAGCATCTCGTGACCCGATCAAGCGCCGTAACCTAACACTCGCTGTTACAAGCAAGGGTTTTAACGGGTGCTCTAATTGTAAGTAATTGTTTGTCGGGCGAGCGTAGTCGGGTTGAACGCGTCGTGGAGGGGCTTTTCAGGTGGGAGGGGGGTGCGCCAGACGCAGGCAGGGGTGGGGTGAACATTCCAGGCTGTGCGGGGGAATGCCTTGAATGACGCTGCGCGGCAGCCACGCAGCGTCCAGATGACCGTTAATGACGATACACGTCCCGCTGTTGATTCTGGCCGGAGGCCAGACGCGAACAGCCTCCAGTCTAAGTCCGGTGAAAGGCCTGGTCCCTAGACTTCCTTGAGCAGCGTATCGGCAATCCTGATGCTCAACGCCGCACCGGTCAGTGTCGGGTTTACGCAGGACGACGATGGCATGACGCTGGTGCCGGCGATGAACAGGTTTGGGTGATCGTGGCTGCGGCAATCGCGGTTGACCACTGAATCCTGGGGGTCGTCGCCCATGATGGTGGTGCCCATGATGTGCTGGCGGTTCTGGAAACCGACATCAGTGCTGAGGATGTCGGCGTCCAGCAGCTTGGCGAACTGTTTGAAATCTTCCAGCGCCTTCTCTTTGCCCGCATGCCAGTAGTCCGGAACGCTGTAGTAAATCTCCGGCACCGGCAGGCCGATGGCGTCGAATTTGGTTTTGCTCGGCGTGACCCGGTTTTCCGGTAGCGGCAGGGTCTCGAAATCCACCGCCCAGTTCAGCGAGCGCGCCGATTGCAGACGAATCCCTTCATCGAGCCTGGAGCCCAAGATACCCTTGGCGATCAAGCCGGCGGTGATCTGCGACGTCGGCACCGTGTTGCGCACCTTGATCTTGTAGCCGGGGTAATCCTTGCGGAACGCACCGTCGCGGCTGTTGAGGTAGACCAACAATTGCGTCGGGCCTTCCCCGGGCCACATGTCTTCCTTGGTCATGACGTTCATGCTGATGCCGGTGTGATCCATCAGGTTGCGGCCGACCTGGTCCGACGAGTTGGCGATGCCGTTCGGGTACCTCTCCGAGGTGGACATCAGCAACAGCTTCGGCGACTCGATGCCGTACGCGGCCAGCACGAAATAACGGGCCTTGAGTTGATGCTGCGATTTATCCGGTTTCATGTACCAGATCGAGGTGATCTTGCCGCTGTCATCAGCTTCGATCTTGTACACCACCGAATTCTCCAGCACCTTCGCGCCATGACGCTCGGCTTCATCGATGTGCATCGAGCCATCGTATTTGGCAGCAATCGGGCACACCGGGTTGCAGTTGTTGTTACCGGCGCAGGGCGGGCGCTTGCCGTACGGGCGGGTGGCACGGCCGTTGGGTTCCAGAATCGGGTTGTAGCCGCCTTTGCTCAACAGCTCGGAAAGCCGCTTGAACATGTAGCTGGGCTTGAGCCCTTCCATCGGGTATGGGATCGAGCGCGGCGGGAACGCGGCCCCGCCCTGGCCACTTTCATCCTGACCGTCCACGCCGGACACGCCCAGCTCGGTTTCTGCGCGAGCGTAAAACGGTTCCAGTTCGTCGTAACTGATCGGCCAATCCCGGCCACGGCCGTACAGCGATTTAAGGCGGAAATCATTGGGCAGCATGCGCCACAGCGACGACCCGAAATGCCAGGTGGTGCCGCCCACGACCCGAAGGTAGGAGGTGCTGTATTTCACCGGACCGACTTGCTGCAGGTAATCGCCGTAGGTCGACGGCGCGTGGGGCAGGCTTGGGTAGGGTGATCCGGCGCCCTGCAACTTGGCGTTGGCCAGCGACAGCTTGACCGGCGCGTTGCGGAAGGTCTCGACGATGTCGCGTCGATTGACACGAGGGCCTGCTTCCAGAACGATCACGGATTTGTTGGCTTTGGCCATGTCCGTGGCAATCAGGCCGCCCATCACGCCCGAGCCGATGATCACCACGTCGGCGTCGAATTGTTCACTGCTCATAGTCTGGAATCCTGCGTGTCTGCTGGCTTGGCGCCCCATGTAGCCGGGCCGCCACCGTAAGTGGGGATGATCAGCGTGCCGTGGGTCGGCAGGTACATCAGCGCTTCGGAGTACGCCACCAATTCGGCGTCCGCCGCCTCCCCCACGATGCCCAGGTACCAGGCGGCAATGATGCTGGTCGCCGTCGCCTTGAGTGACGCGTCCGGAGCAGGCAACGCCAGATAGCCATCCACATGGGTCAGGCCATTGCTGGCGATCAGTTGGGTGAGTGCGGTGACGTTACCGGCGAAGTTCGGCGCGCGTCTGGCCAGCGCGGCGTAATAACGCGCGGCCAGCACCGGATTGACCGGGCGGCTGACCAGAAACTGCGACAGCGCGATGAATTCGGCGGTGGACGGCTCTGCCGCCATCACCGATTGCCACGGCAGGACGCTGCCCATCAGCGTCATCAAACCCAGCGTTACGGCGCCGCGCAGCAGACTGCGGCGGGACATTCCCGATGGGATGTCTGCCTGAGCGGACGTGGATGTATTGCTCATAAGGTTCTCCATGGCTCAGACACCCTGACGTCGGCGGCGGGCAATCAACCACGCGCCAAGGCCGATCAGCAGGCCCACCAGAATGATTGCCGGAACAGTGAACTTCGCCAGCACGGCGAGGGTGGCCTCCGGGCCGCCTTTGCGGCTTTGCGCCACGTCGGCTGCAGTGACTGTCTGGTCCGGATTGCCGTAGCGCGACAGCACGTAATTGCTGACGTCGGCGATTTGCTGATCGTTGAGGCGGTCGGTGAAGCGTCCGTCCGGGCCGAAAGCAGGCATGTCCACCGCGACGCCGTCTACCGTGCGATGCACGCCATCGACGATCACGGCGATCAGGTTGTCCGCCCGGCTGGTGGCGGTGTTGTTGAACAGCGACGGGTATTGCGCGTTGCCTTGGCCGTTGGCCTGGTGGCAGTTGGCGCAGGTCCCGCTGAAGATATGCCAGCCCGGACTGTCCTCAGGCTTGCCGCCGCGCAGGGTCAACTCGTCGGTGGAGGCCTCCCCGTATTCGTGGCGCGCCTTGGTCTGGCCGTTGTTGACCGGCTGGGTCTGCAGGAGGTAAGCGGCGATCGCCTTGAGGTCCGAGTCGCCCAGGTACTGCAGGCTGTTTTCCACCGCTTCGGCCATGGGCCCTGCGGCCTGGGCTTTGCCTGCGACGTGACCGGTGCGCAGGTAAGCGACGAGTTCATCGCTGGACCACGCACCGATGCCGCTGATTTTGTCGGCGCTGATATTGGGTGCGTACCAACTGCCCAGCGGGGCACCGCCCAAAGCTTCGCCGTTGTTGGCGGCCATCAGCACGTTGCGCGGTGTGTGGCAGGTATCGCAGTGAGCCAGTGCGTTGACCAGGTAATCGCCGCGGTTGATTTCAGCGGATTTGCTGGCGTCCGGGGTGAAGGGCCTGGCGTCGAGGAACAGCAGATTCCAGGCGATCATCGAGGCGCGGATGCTGAACGGGAATCTCAGTTCGGTTTTTTTCGACGGCGTGTCCACGGGCTGCACTTCGTGCATGAAGTAATCGTAAAGCGCGGCGGTGTCGCTGTCGGTCATCTTCGCGTACGAGGTGTAGGGCATCGCCGGATAAAGGTGGGTGCCGTCGGCTGTGACGCCGTCGCGCACGGCGCGAGCGAACTGCTCTTTGGTGTAGCCACCGATACCGGCCGTTTTGGACGGCGTGATGTTGGTCGAGTAGATAACGCCCATGGGCGATACCAGCGGATACCCGCCTGCGAACGATGCGCCGCCCGGCGCGGTGTGGCAGGCCACGCAGTCTGCAGCGACGGCCAGGCGTTTGCCCGGCGATGCATCAGGTTCCAACGGTTGGCCGTAGGCGGTTCCGGCGAGACAGCCCACAAGGGTCAGCACGCTGGCAAAGGTCAATTTCAGGCGTTGTTTAGCACGGTCGTCACGCGACATCGGTTCTACCTTAAGCAATTGCAGCCATGGCGTTTTTACATTCATTGGCTAGATGCGCTGGGTCAGGTGTCGCTGCTCACGGAAGGCAACGGCAATGCGCTGCGACAGGATGTCGCACAAAGCGCGGCGAATATTTCACACGAAGTAACATCCTGCAACACTTAATCTTGGCGAATGGCCACTCATCGTACAACTGGTGGAGCGCTCTAGGTCGGGCTTCTTGCATGGAAGCTGTAGCCTGCTTGCTTTCGCGGGCAGCCTGGAAGGGGAAGTGGGTGACAATTTTTTGTGAGGTTTTTGCATACGGGCAATGCCGTGGGGCTCGCTTGCTCAGGAAGGGCGGGTCGTCTCAAACCGTGAGTGGGTGTGGAACCCTGCGACCGAGATGTTTCAAAGTGAGACCGTATGTATAGGTTTTGCTGCCGCTTCGCGCCAGATCGCGGGCAAGCCACGCTCCTACGCCTTCGGCAGAAGCGGATCGGCGCCTCTGGGCAGAAGCAGATCGGCGCCTCGGGGCAGGATCGGATCAACGGCTCTGGCCGAAGCGAATCGGCGTACGCTCAGGCTTTTGATTCTGGCCGGAGGCCGTGGGAGCGCAGCTTGTCCCGCGATGGGCTGCGCAGCAGCCCCAAAACCTGGCGACCGAGATTTCACAGGGAAACTGCGTGCACAGGTTTTACTGCCGCTTCGCGCCAGATCGCGGGCAAGCCACGCTCCTACGCCTTCGGCAGAGGCAGATCGGCGCCTCCGGGCAGGAGTGGATCAACGGCTTTGGCCGAAGCGGATCGGCGTACGCATAGGCTTTTGATTCTGGCCGCAGGCCGTGGGAGCGCAGCTTGCTCGCGATGGGGCGCGCAGCGGCCCTAAAACCTGGCGACCGAGATTCTCAGGGAAAAACCGCGTGAACAGGTTTTACTGCCGCTTCGCGCCAGATCGCGGGCAAGCCACGCTCCTACGCCCTCCGGGCAGAAGCGGATCGGCCTACCATCAGGCTCATCAAGCCTTCGGCACCACCCGCCTCAGTACACCGCGCCAAACACGGCGCGCAGTTCGTCGAGGGCGGCGTCGCTCATGGGGGCGGGGCGGGGTTGGGTCATGAGCCACAGGCGGGCGGTTTCTTCCAGCTCTTCGAGCACGTAGCTGGCCTTGGAGATGGAGCTTTCCCAGACCACCGGCCCCAGGCGTTCGAGCATCACGGCGCGTACCCGGTCGGCCAGCAACGCTACTTGTTCGGCCACCTCTGGCGAGCCTGGGCGGTCGTAGTTGATCAGCGGCACGCGGCCGACTTTCATCACCTGGTAAGGCGTGATCGGCGGCAGGATATTCTCCTGGCTCCAGACGCCGGCCAGGGTCAGGGCCACCAAATGCGTGGAGTGGGTGTGCACTACGCCGTTGGCCTGCGGATTGCGGTCGTAGATCCTGCGGTGCAGGGCCAGGGTCTTGGACGGTTTCTCGCCGCTGAGCCAGGTGCCGTCAACGCTCACTTTGGCGATCTGCGCGGGGTCCAGGTGACCCAGGCACGCGTCGGTGGGCGTGATCAGCCAGCCGTCATCGAGCCGTGCACTGATGTTGCCGGCGCTGCCGACGGTGTAACCGCGCCCGAACAGGCTGCGGCCCACGGTGCAGATTTCTTCGCGCAGTGCGTTTTCGTTGCTCATGCTGTTGCTCCTTGCATAAAGCGCAGGGCTTTGCTGAAGAAGTCCACGCTGCCGAAGTTGCCGGATTTGAGTGTGAGGGACACCGCGTCGTCGCTGCCCAGCGCCAGGGTCAACGGCACGCCAGGGTCGATCTGCCGGCCGATGCGCAGCCCTTTAATGTTCAGGGCCTTGACCACCGCCCCCGACGTTTCCCCGCCGGCCACCACGAAACGGCGGAAGCCCTTGTCGTGGAGGGTGCGAGCGATGTTGCCCAGTGCTTCCTCCACCAGCGCGCCGGCGCGTTCGACACCCAGCCGTTGTTGCACCTCGCGCACCGCGTCGGGGCTGCTGGTGGCATAGATCAACGCCGGTTCGTTCTGCTCTGCAAACGCGACGGCCTGGGCCACCACGTCCTGGCCGTCAGCCAGGGCCAGCGGGTCGACACGAAAACCCGCGTTGCCGCGCTGCAACCAGTCGGCAACCTGGCCGTTGGTGGCTTTGGACGCGCTGCCCGCCAGCACCACGGCGCGGCCTTCGGCGTTGTCCATGTCCGCAGCATCCACCGGGCGCAAGACCCCGGAGCGCAGAAAGTTAGCTGGCAGCCCCTGGGCCACACCCGAACCACCGGTGATCAAGGGCAGCGACGCGCAGGCCTCGCCGAGTGTCATCAGGTCGGCGTCGGACACCGCGTCCGCAATCGCCACCCGTACGCCGTCACCGCGTAACTGCTCGAAACGCGATGCCACCGCCGAAGCGCCCTGGGCCACGGCGTCGTAGCGCACCAGGCCCACCGGCGAGGCGGTCTGCTGGCTCAACACGCGCACCAGATTGGCGTCGGTCATGGGGGTCAGCGGGTGATGTTCCATGCCGGACTCGCTGAGCAGCGCGTCCTGTACAAACAGGTGACCGCGAAACACGGTACGGCCGGTTTCGGGAAACGCCGGGCAGGCAATGGTGAAGTCCGCGCCCAGGGCGTCCAGCAGCGCGTCGGTCACCTGCCCGATGTTGCCGGCGGCGGTGGAATCAAACGTCGAGCAGTACTTGAAGAAGAACTGCGTGCAGCCGCGACTGCGCAGCCATGCCAGCGCTTCCAGCGATTCGCGCACGGCGTCGGCGGCGGGGCTGGTGCGGGATTTCAAGGCGATGACCACGGCATCGGCGTCCAGCAAGGACGCCAGGCTTGCGTCCGGGATGCCGATGGTCTGTACAGTGCGCATGCCGCCGCGCACCAGAATGTTGGCCAGGTCGGTGGCGCCGGTGAAGTCGTCGGCGATGCAGCCGAGCAAAGGTGAGGTAACCGGGTTCATACAGTGCTCTCCGGCGGCGAGGTCTGAGACCTGTCCGCAAAATCCGCTGCTGACGTGCGACTTTCAGCAGTGTGAAAAAATGATAACTGTGAGGCAGTTACCTGAGTCTCTTTCACCGATACTAGTTCAAAATTAGGTAAAGATGTTAATCCGTGTGAAATAAATTGACGTTGATGTGAATTCTGCACTAGGGTGCGTAACTCGGTAGCAACGAATCCATAACAATTATTGTTCATCCGGTGGTCGTTACCGACTCAAGCCTTCACCGAGGACGAACCATGAATTTCGAATTACTGTTTGCAGATCAATCAGCACCTGTTCGCTACGCACTGACCGGCGCCAAAGGTGGGTTCTCCCGCACCTTGCTCGCCCAGACCCTGAGAATGCCGCGCATCAGCGCTGCGGCGTTGTGCGACCTGGATGTGCCGGGCTTGCGCGCGCTGTGCATCGAGCTGGGTTTCGACGCTGAACGTCTGGTCGAATGTGCCGACGCACAGGCCGTGGCCGCTGCCCCCGCCGACGCCATTGTGCTGGTCGCGGACGTCGAACTGTTGGCCGCTGCTACCTATGACATCCTGGTAGAAGCCACCGGCAATCCGTCCATCGGTTACCGCACCGCGCGCCGCGACATTGAAGCCGGACGCCACGTGGCCATGGTCAGCAAGGAAGTCGATTCGGTTTCCGGGATTACCTTGTCGCGCCTGGCCGCCAGGCACGGCGTCGTCTACACCACCGCCGATGGCGATCAGCCGGCCAACCTGATTGGTTGGGTGAGCTGGGCACGCGTCCTGGGGCTGGACATCGTGGCCGCGGGTAAATCCAGCGAATACGACCTGGTGTTCGACCCTGCGACCGGCAACGTCACCCAGCTTGATCAAACCATTTCCGCTCCGGCACTGGGCGACCTGATGAACCTGGGCGATGACATCCCCGCGACCCTGGCCGCACGCCGCGCCGCGCTCAACGGCCTGAAAACCTCGGCCACTGCCGACTATTGCGAAATGCTGGTGGTGGCGACCAACACCGGGATGATCCCCGACGTCGAGCTGCTGCATTACCCCATCGCCCGCACCGCCGAACTGGCTGACATCTACGCCCTGCGCGAAGACGGCGGCGTCCTGAGTCAGTCGGGCGTGATCGAAGTGTTCAACGTGCTGCGTCTGCCGGACGAAGCCAGTTTTGCCGGCGGCGTGTTCGTCGTCGTCCGCACCCACGATCAGGAAACCTGGCAGTTGCTGGCGCAAAAGGGTCATGTGGTCAGCCGCAACGGTCGCTACGCCTGCATGTACCTGCCGTACCACTTCATGGGCGTCGAAACGCCGATCACGCTGCTCAACGCGGTGCTGCACAAGCGTGCCTCGGGCTCCGACAAGCCGACCCAGTGCACCGTGCTGTCGGGCCGTGCCACGGTGGACATCGCCGCCGGCACCGTTCTGAAAATGGGCGGGCATCACCACGACGTCACCGGCGTGCAGGCGGTTCTGCTGGCCGCCAAGGATGCCGACGAAGACGTGGCGCCGCTGTACCTGGCCGCACACGCCACCGCCGCGCGGGACATCAAGGCCGGTTCGCTGCTGCAGATCGCCGATCTGAAAGACTACAGCGCCGACCTGCATGACGCGTGGCGCGCCGGTCGCCAGCCAGCCTGAAGCCAGGCGCCCGGTGAACGGGCGCCTCTTTGTGGTGTGCTCCTTATTTCCTACGCGTGACTCTAGTGTCCGAAAAACAGGTTCAACAAAAAGATGAATAGCGAACTGTTTGTTTTCTCGATGGCGGCGGGCGCCATCGTTGTGCTGATCGTGCTGATCACCCGGCTCAAGCTCAACCCGTTTCTGGCGTTGACCATGACCGCCATCGGCCTGGGTCTGCTCAGTGGTGTCAGTTCGACGGAGACCATCGACAGCTTCGCCAAGGGCTTCGGCTCGGCGCTGGCCAAGACCGGTCCTGTGATCGGGCTGGGCACTTTGCTCGGCGGGATTCTGCTGGGTTCGGGCGGGGCGGATCGCATCGCCAACGCCTTTATCGGCAAGCGTCCGGTGCAGTACGCGCCCTGGGCCATTTGCGCGGCAGCATTGCTGATCGGCATGCCGCACCTGTTCGACGTCAGCTTCATCATGCTGGCGCCGCTGGTGTACACGGTCGCCAAGCGCACCAACAGTCACTTGCTCTACATCGGTCTGCCATTGGCGGCCGGTCTGTATGTGTCTCACGGTCTGCTGCCGCCTCACCCGGCGCCGACCCTGGCGGTCGCGGCGTTTCACGCCAACACCGGGCTGACCATTTTCTACGGTTTGCTGATTGCCGTGCCGGTCGCGGTGATTTGCGGACCGGTGTTCACCAAGATCATCAGCCCATGGTTCGGCCCTGCGCCTGACTTGACGGCAGGTCCGGTGGGCGCGCGGGAAGTGGTGGAAGGTCAGCCACAGGCGTCGTTGGCGGCGTCGATCATCGCGGTGCTGATGCCACCGGCGTTGATGCTGATCGGTACGCTGGGCATCGCGTACACCGAGAAAGGCACTGCGCTCTGGGGCTTTTTCAACTCGCTCAACAACCCGATCCTGTCGTTGCTGGCTGCTGTGATCTTTGCCTTCTTCGCCCTCGGTCTGCGCTCGGGCTTCAACCTGGGCCAGGTGCAGAAAATGGCGGGCCAGGGCCTGGCGCCGCTGGGTGCCATCGTGATGATTCTCGGCGCGGGCGGTGGCTTCAAGGAGATGCTCACCACCACCCACGTCGACGTGCTGATCACCCATCACGCGTCAGGCTGGGCGATCAACCCGTTGATCCTCAGCTGGGGCATCGCCGCGCTGCTGCGGATCTGCCTGGGTTCGGCCACGGTCGCCACGGTCGCGGCCACCGGTATCGTCGCGCCATTGGCGCTGGCGCATCCCGGCCTGTCACCGGAGTTGCTGGTGCTGGCCACGGCGTCGGGCGCAGTGATGCTGTCCCACGTCAACGACTCGGGCTTCTGGCTGTTCAAGGAGTACTTCCAGTTGACGGTCGCTCAGACCTTCCGCACCTGGACGCTGATGCTGTGCCTGCAATCGATACTGGGCCTGATCGGCGTGCTGTTGATCGAGGCCGTGATTAGCTAGCGAGTTTCCGGGAAACCGGCGCAGCGACAAGGTAAGGTGCGTGTCCGACGGGGCTTTGGTAGATTCTGCCAGCCCCGTCTTGCTGTCAGCAGTCCACTTTGTCGCGCTTTGAACCGGAACCCCCCATGGCGAAACCACCTGCAAAGCCCGCGTCCGCGGCGTCCCTCCTTCAGCCGAAAAAGCCTGGCAACCTCACGTTGATCGATGTGGCCAAGGTCGCGGGTGTCTCGCCCATGACCGTCTCCCGTGCCTTGCACCGCCCTGAGCTGGTCAACGAACAGACCCGGGACAAAGTCCGCGAAGCGGTACGCACCACCGGGTACGTGCCCAACATGCTGGCGGGCGGGCTGGCCAGCAACAAAAGCCGTCTGGTGGCGATCTTCCTGCCCACCATCGCCAACTCGATTTTTGCCGACACCGTCCAGGCCCTGATGGACCGCCTGACCGAGGCCGGTTATCAGACGCTTCTGGGGCTGACGGGTTATTCCGCCGAGCAGGAAGAAAAGCTGCTGGAAGCGGTGCTCGGTCGGCGCCCGGACGGCATCGTCCTGACCGGCACCCTGCACACCGAGTCAAGCCGGCTACGGCTGGCGCAGTCAGGGATCCCGGTGGTGGAGGCGTGGGACCTCAGCGAGGACCCGCTGGACATGCTGGTGGGGTTTTCCCATGAGCGCGTGGGCGAAGAAACCGCCCGGCATTTGCTGAACAAGGGCTACACGCGTTTTTCGGTAGTCACCATCAGCGACCCCCGCGGCCTGCGTCGCTGCAACAGCCTGATAGCCGAACTCAAGCACTTGGGCATCAAGAACGTCCCCATGCAAGTGCTGACCCCGCCGGCTACCCTGGAGGTCGGCCGGGAAGGGCTGCGTCGTCTGCTGGATCAAGGCGATCGGCCGGATGTGGTGGTCTGCAGTTCCGACACCATCGCCCAGGGCGTGCTGGCCGAAGCGGCGAGCCGTGGCTGGCGGGTGCCGGAGGATCTGGCGGTGATGGGCTTCGGTGATCTGAGCAGCGCCGCGCAGGTGTACCCGGCGTTATCGACCGTGCGCGTGGACGGCAGGCACATCGGTCAGCAAGTGGCGCAGGCGCTGCTGGATCGCTTCGCGTACCCGCAGGGCAGTCATGATCCGGTGCGGATCGACACCGGCTTTACCCTGGTGGATCGGGAAAGCACCTGAACCTGGCTGCCGCTGAGCGTGCTGCCGGTTGATGCAAGTCCTTGTGGGAGGGAGCTTGCTCGCGAGAAGTCGGCAAGGTCGACACACCTTCACAACTGTCAGTGCGCATCGCGAGCAAGCTCCCTCCCACTCGCAAAAACGACGAACGTGCTGTTGAGTGATTGCGCAATCAGTGTAGTATCCGTTGCAAGGTGAATTGCCGTAGACGCAGCGCGCCTTTTTTTTAAGTGGGCATGATTGCGCAATCATAATCGGTGCGTCATGACACGCCGTCTTGCCTGGATGGTATTTTTCAGCGCCCAAAGGAGAACCTCATGCTCACACAACAACAAAACCTCAAATCCTCCGATGACGACCGCATTGCCTGGGTCCGGGTGTCGTCCGTCTTTCTGCCGCTGGCCAACCCCATCAGTGACGCCAAGGTCCTGACTGGCCGGCAAAAGCCGATGACCGAAATCGCCATTCTGTTCGCTGAAATCGAAACCGTGGACGGCCATCGGGGCTTGGGTTTCAGTTATTCGAAACGGGCAGGGGGCCCCGGTCAGTTTGCTCACGCCAAGGAGATCGCCCCGGCCCTGATCGGCGAGAACCCCAGCGACATTTCCAAGCTGTGGACCAAGCTGTGCTGGGCCGGTGCATCGGTGGGCCGCAGCGGCCTGTCCACCCAGGCCATCGGTGCGTTCGACGTGGCGCTGTGGGACCTCAAAGCCAAACGCGCCAACCTGTCGCTGGCGCGTCTGCTGGGGGCCGAGCGTGATTCGGTCCGCTGCTACAACACCTCCGGCGGCTTCCTCCACACGCCGCTGGATCAGCTGATGAAAAACACCGATCTGTCCCGGGAGAAGGGCATTGGCGGGATCAAGTTGAAAGTCGGTCAGCCGGATTGGGCCCTGGACCTTCACCGGGTCAGCACGGTGCGCAAACATCTGGGCGACGACTTCCCGCTGATGGTGGACGCCAACCAGCAATGGGACCGCCCGACCGCGCAGCGCATGTGCCGGCGTTTTGAGGAGTTCAACCTGATCTGGATCGAAGAGCCCCTGGACTGCTACGACGCCGAAGGTCATGCGGCCCTGGCGCAACAGTTCGACACGCCCATTGCCACCGGCGAAATGCTCACCAGTGTGGCCGAGCACGCCGAGTTCATTCGCCTGCGCGGCGCTGATTTCCTGATGCCCGACGCGCCGCGGGTGGGCGGCATCACGCCTTATTTGAAAGTGGCGGCCATGGCCGAACAGGCGGGCGTGATGCTCGCACCGCACTTCGCCATGGAATTGCACGTTCACCTGGCGGCGGCTTACCCGACTGAACCCTGGGTCGAGCACTTCGAGTGGCTGGAGCCGCTGTTCAACGAACGCCTTGAAACTCGCGACGGACGCATGCTGGTGCCGACCCGGCCAGGGCTTGGGTTGTCGATGAGTGAGCAAGTCAAAGCCTGGACGGCGCAACACGCAGAAGTCGGTACTCGGCCTTGACCATGGGTACGAGCATCTGACCTGTTGGAGCGAGGCTTGCCCGCGAAGGGGCCGGCACATCTGACGCCTCTGTGGCGGCTGATCCATTGCCTTTCGCGGGCAAGCGCGCTCCTGCAGGCTAAGCGGTGGCGTCTGGATTTCTTCGTGTCCACTCAATCGCGACATCGCCCATGGTCTTGGACGTGCCGTCCTTGATCCAGGCCATGAAATCCCGATCAAAGCGAAACGCCGCGCCGCACTGTTCCGTCAGGAAGCGCCGCACGTTCTGGGTGTTTTTGTACCGGGGATCAACGGGGGTGGTGGCAGTGATGGGGTGGCTGTGCCAGTCGAAGGTCATCGGGTTCTCGGTCGCCGTATCAAGGATCAATGTCGGGGAGTGTAGACCGTTCGCAGCGTTTGATTCTGGCCGCACTGCGTGCTCGGATTTTGCTGACGCTGCGCGCCAGATCGCAGACACGTCAGCGCCCACGCCTTCGGCAAAAGCCGACCGTGGCCCGCAGAAAGAAACAGTACCGTTCTCAAGCTGATCCCCAAACGACAGGCAGAAAAAAGCCCGCTGGGGCGGCGGGCTTAAAGAGGATCAAAAGGAGTAAAGAGAAGATGACGGTTAGGGCGTGAATATTTTGTGAAAAGACAATTGAAAATGATTCCGCTTTGAACGAGCCGATGAACGGTCGCTTTTCGCGCGCTATGCCACCTCAGCGCCGCTCGCCAAAACCCGGAAATGCTCATACTCGATCCTGCCGTGCGGGCTAGCGATAGCCCCGGGCCTGAAGGTCAAACAGCTGGGCATAGCGCCCGGCCTGCGCCATCAGACTCTCATGGTCGCCGCGCTCCAGAATGCTGCCCCGGTCCAGCACCACGATGTGTTCGGCGTTGCGCACACTGGAAAAGCGGTGCGAGATCAGCAGGCTCATCCGCCCTTTGGCGTACGCCCGGAAATGCTCGAAGACGGCCGCCTCGGCGCCGGCATCCAGTGCAGCCGTGGGCTCGTCGAGGATCAGGATGTCGGAGTCACGGCGCATGTAGGCGCGGGACAGGGCGATCTTCTGCCACTGGCCGCCTGACAGCTCCTGTCCGCCGGCAAACCATTTGCCCAATTGCGTCTGATAGCCGTTGTCGAGGCCGTCAATGAAGGTCGCGGCCATGCCTTGCGCGGCGGCCTCGCGCCAGCGGGTTTCATCATCGAAGGCGCGGACGTCGCCAACCCCCAGGTTTTCACCGACCTTCATCTGGTAGCGCAGATAGTCCTGGAAAATCACGCCGATACGCCGGTGCAGTGTCCCTTGATCCCATGCCTGCAGATCACTGCCGTCCAGCAGGATTCGGCCTTCGCTCGGGGCATAAAGCCGGGTCAGCAGTTTGATCAGCGTGGTCTTGCCGGAGCCGTTTTCGCCCACCAGCGCCAGGCTCTGGCCGGGTTTGAGGTGCAGGTCGATGCCGCGCAACACAGGGTGCGAGGCGCCGGGATAGGTAAATCCGACCCCTTCAAAACGCAATCCGTCGCCGGGTTGCGAGCCGGTGGTCAGGTGCCCGGTTTCGGTGTTGACCGGCTGGGCCAGGTATTCGTGCAGGTGGGTCAGGTACAGCCCGTCTTCGTACAGCCCACCGATGGCGCTGAGGCTGGAACTGATCGCCGATTGGCCCTGCTTGAACAACACCAGGTACATGGTCATCTGGCCCAGGGTGGTGGTGCCGTTCACGGTGTCCAGCACGACCCACGCATACGCCACGTAAAAACCCAGGGTGCCGAGCAGTCCCAGGACAAAACCCCAGCCATCCCGGCGCAGGGTCAGGCGCCGGTCCTCGGCGTAGAGCCGGGTGAACGTCTCCCGGTAGCGCTGAAGCAACAACGGCGCGATGCCGAACAGCTTCACTTCCTTGATGTGGCCTTCCTGGGAAAGCAGCGCTTCGATGTAATTCTGCTGGCGGGTTTCCGGCGCGCGGCGGGTGAAGAGGCGGAAGGCGTCGCCGGAAAAATGCGTCTCGGAGAAGAACACCGGCAGGGCGGCCACCACTAGAATCGCCAGCGCCCAGGGCGAAAAGTGCACCAGCAGCACGGCGAAACTCACCAGCGAGATGAGGTTCTGCACCAGGCCCAGGGATTTGATCACCAGCCCCAACGGCCGCGTTGAGGCGTCCCGGCGCACGCGCACCAGCTTGTCGTAGAAATCCGAATCCTCGAACTGCAGCAGCGACAGCGTCTGCGCTTTTTCCAGAATCAGCAGGTTGACCTTCTGCCCCAGCTGCACCCGCAACAGCGACTGCTGCACCGACAACGCCCGTTGCGCGGCGGCCAGCAGGGCCAGCACACCCGCTTCGGCGAGCACGAAACGCAACACCGGCCACAGCGGCGCATGACCTTGGTCGGCGTGCAGTTGAATGCCTTCGAGCACCGCGTCGACGATGCGCTGGCCGATCCACGCTGCCAGCGCGGGCAACACACCGGCGATCAACGTCGCCACCATCAAGCCAATGAACAGTCCTCTGGACGTGCTCCACACCAGACCCAGCGCACGCCGAGATTGATCCGCAAAGGCCGTGAGGCGGGGAAATGACATCATGAATCGGCGAACTCCGAAGGCGCCTGCTCAGCCGCAATGGGCCGGGCAACACGCGTGAGGCGGGGAGGGGTGGTGCACTTTCAACGGTCGTGACACTCATCGTTGCCAGCTTCGACAGCAGACGCCAACGAAGTACTGCACCTGTTAAACATCCGAAAAATCGTACGGCTGAAGCTCGGCGAGTTGAGACAGCAGGATCAAATGTTCCACTGCTTTTACCTTCTCCAGATGTTGGAGCGTATCGCGGCCGCCCAGCATTAGCGCCGGAACAAAACCGTACATCTCATCGTGACGCAGGACGCCGAGTTTTTGGGTGGCGGGTTTGAACAGGTCGCCGTAGTCGTTGGAGTCAACCTGCCTGGAAAGCAGAAAGGAACGAAGTCCCTTATCCATCTGTGCGCCTGTGTAGATCGATGTGTGCGTGGTGTAACGAGAGAGATAACTGGTTATCTTGAGTGAGGCGCCTGTATTTTCTCCCCATAGGTACAAGTCACCAAAGGCACTACGTGCAATGAGGTGGTAGGTGTCAGACGTCGCAAATTGGGTGTTTTCAATCCAATAAGCGACTACCTCTTCGTATTCCTTCGGGTTAACGATCCAGAAAAGACCCTCTGCGTATCCGCACCAGCCATGTTCATTCCAATACTCAAGTAGCTGCGCGGGTAGCTTGCCTCTATACCGTTCGATGCTGGACGCCGGGACTTCTTGACGGTCCACCGGTCCACCAAACGTCTCCAGAAACATGGAAAACACCTCATCCATTGTTGTTGCTCCTCAACATTTATGAAGTTTGACATTGAGATAGGTGCCGCCGCGCATAGACACAGGCACTGTCTGTGCTGCGCTTTCCAGGCGTTTTATCTTTGATCTCCATTGCGGTCCAATACTGGAGTTAACTTGCCTGTCCCCGAAGTCGGCAATGACATCCCGGCCTCCAGCGCTCAAATCAGGATTGTGGAGCCCTGCAAGATTTGACAGGGTTTGCCTGGCTCTTTCTATGCTTTGCGCTCTGGCTTCTCTTGGACCGAGAGTTTGCAAGAGTTCCTCTTGAAAGCGGTTTATCAGTTTGTCTTCCAGTTCCCGCCGGGCCTTCCTTGCAGCGCTCGGGCTGCGCTTCATCGGATTGGCAATGTTCTCAAGATACTCATCAACCGTCAGCCGATTCAGCCCGTCTTCCTGCCCCTTCAACTGTCGCTCGAACTCACCGATCTTGGACGCTGGCATGTTGTCGGCCTTGAAGCACTCGACTTCATGACGCGCCATGGTAGTCGGCGTGGGTTTGGGCGGCGCAGTGTCTTTTTCGGGTGGGTGCGTCGGGTGGTGCGATGGCGGCGGCGGACCGAGCGTCCCCCGGTTTGGCTTTGATGCGCCCAGATCGGGCCTTTTTTTCAGCGCGTCTTCATGCTTGAGCATCCAGGCGCCCAGTCGCGCGCCTTTGCGGCTGGACCGCATCTGCTGTGCCAGAACGTTCGCATCGCCTCGGCCCCGCGTGAGGTATTCGACGATGGCGCCCAGCAACAGCACCACGACCTCCACATGCGCCAGTGCGATCTGTTGCGCCGCCGAGCGCCGGGCAAACGGGCAATCCGGTCTGATATGACATAAGCCTGTGTCGCTCTTGGGGCCGTTCCAGGCGATCTCGATGCCGCTCACGTAGTACCCGGCAATGCGTGGCAGACCGTCGATGAAAAACTCGGCGATGGATGTCAGCCCCAGCATCCCTAATAGCCAGGTGCTGATTTGCAGTCCCATGGCGGCGCCGGCAACACCGAGGGGGTAGGCACCGGCGCCCCCGGCAAACACACCGGCCCCTGCGCCGATCACCCCGCCAGTCAAGGCGCCGCCGACGATGATCGTTGCCATTTGCGTGACGACACCGAGCAGATCGTCAAGAACGCTGGCGATGTCGAGGGCCGCGAAGCGTTGTTTCAGGAGGTAGGCGGCGTCCGGTCCGGCCAGATCAAACGCGGACCTTACGCTGTTGAAACGGCGCAGGCCGAGCCGGGCGGCGTACAGGTGTGTGTCGCCCTGTGCGCTGTAGCTCAGCGGCTCGTGCGTATGGGCGGCGAAGCGTCGTTCCAGATCGCGCCATGCAGGCACGATGTCCCCTAAATACATCCCCTCTCTCCCTGGCAGCGTGTCCGGCCAGTGGACAAATACCGCTGACTCCCGGCGCGTTGAGTGCGCGGAGTACGGTCTTGCACTGGCCATCCTTTGCCGCACACGAATCTGGAGGGGAGTAGGCAGGCGCGCCGCGCCCTTGCATGTCAGGCACGTTGTTGAGCGAAGTGGGAGGGGGTGTGTTTGCTTGTAGCCGGTGGACTACACCGAAGCGTAAGGCGCCCCGTCAGCCGCGCTGGCTGACAGGTGCCCGAAGGTTAGACCAGATACCGTCGAAACCACGTCAGCGTTCGTTCCCATGCCAGGTTCGCGGCGGCTTCGTCGTAGCGTGGGGTCGAGTCGTTATGAAAACCGTGGTTGGCGCCAGGGTAGATATAGGCTTCGTAGGTTTTGCCTGCTGTTTTCAACGCCTGTTCGTACGCTGGCCAGCCTTCGTTGATGCTTTTATCCAGTTCTCCGTAGTGCAGCAACAGCGGCGCCTTGATCCGCGCGACATCTTCGGCTTTCGGCTGGCGTCCGTAGAACGGCACGGCGGCCGCCAGCTCGGGGTACGCCACCGCCGCAGCGTTGGCCACGCCGCCGCCGTAGCAGAACCCGGTGATCCCGACTTTGGCGGTGCCGGTGTCGTGGTTCATCAGCCACTCGATGGCGGCGAAAAAGTCGTTCATCAGTTTGGTCGGGTCCACCTGTTGCTGCAGCTCGCGGCCCTTGTCGTCATTGCCGGGATAACCGCCCACCGAGGTCAGTCCGTCCGGTGCCAGCGCGATAAACCCGGCCTTGCCCAGGCGGCGGGCCACGTCTTCGATGTAAGGATTGAGCCCACGGTTTTCATGGGCGACCACCACCGCCGGCAATTTGCCGCTGGCCTTGGCGGGCCGGACCCGGTACGCCCGCACCGTGCCGTTGCCCTTGGGCGAGGGGTAGGTGATGTACTCGGCAACGATATCCGGGTCAGTGAACGACACCTGTTCGGCCAGCGCGTAGTTCGGGCTCAGTGACGCCAGCATCGCCGACGCCGTGAGACCGCACAGCGTGAACGCCGCCGCCCGGTCCAGAAACTCCCGCCGGTTGATCCGGCCATGGGCGTAGTAGTCGTAGAGTTCGAGCAATTCGGGAGCAAAGTCTTTGGCGGTGAGGCGAGTCATCGGCGCTTCCTTTTTGGTTCGTCGGGCGGGCGATTACGCGGGCCATAAGACAGTAGGCATGTTCTGAGGCGTGCGCAATCTCACTGGCCTGAACGGACGTGTAGGCGCTGCCGACCCGGAGGGAGGCTGCGATGCAGTACACCTGACACACCGCATCGCAGCCTCGCACGGGCTCGTCAGCTCCTACAGAAAAGGGGGCGTTTGATGATCGCTCCCGCGCTCCGCGTGGTAGCGCAGGGGATGACGCTCTGCGTCACAGGACGCGGAGCGTCCGGGGCTGCATTCCCACGCGGAGCGTGGGGACGATCGGGCTGCTGGGATGGTCAATCACCCGGCGTTATCGGCTGGGCGGCAGGCCCTGAAGGATGAGGCGGGCGTCGGCCTGGCTCAGGGGGTAATCGAAGAATCGCTGGTAGAACGCCGCGGTCTCGTCGAGCATGTTGACGCCCTGAAACAGCCGGGGATGCAGCTGTTGCGCCGCCCATTGAAGCTGCAGCGCCACTTCGGTGCCGTAGCGATCCCACGGGAATACGCCCGCCGGGTTGCGCAGCACGTGGCCGTCTTTTACGGCCTTGAGCTCGGCCAGCAGCGGCGCTTGTGCCGCCTGACTCAAATCGCCGGCGTTCGCCGCCAGGATCACCACGTCCGGTTGCCAGGCCAGCACTTGCTCGGCGGAGACCATCTGCAGGTTGCCGGTCAGGCCGGTGGCGGCGTTGCGTCCGCCGGCGATCCTGATCCAGTCGTCGATCAGGGTGTCGCTGCCGTCGACCTTCAGCGGATTGACCGAGGCGATGTGTAGCACCCGAGGTCGTTGCTCGGTCGTCAACGTGCTGACTTTGCCCTGCACATGGGTCAGTTGCGTGTTCAGGTACTGGTTGTACGCCTCGGCCCGCGCCATGGGTTGCGTACCGCCCAAGGCCTGCGCCGTGGCCAGCATCGAGCGTTGCAAGCCGGCAAGGTCCGTATAACCCATGCGCATCACCGGCAAGCCCACTTGCTGATAGGCCAGGGCCTGCCGATCGCCTGTGGCGGTGAACACCAGATCGACCCCATCGGCCAGCAGTCCTTCGACGTTGAACGCCGTGCCTTCGACGCGCGTGGCCTGGTTCAGGCTCGGCAGCACTTTGAACATCCACGGCTGGCTGCGAGCGTGATTGACTGTGGCGACGATGCGTGGCCCGGCGCCCAGGGTCATCAGCAGCACGTGGTGCGCGTACCAGGCATCGGCGATGCGCATCGGTTCCGCCGAGACCTTCACGGATTGCCCGCTGTCATCGGTCACCTGCCGCTCGTTCGCCGCCTGGGCGTTGGCGCTCAGACCCATCACCCACAAACAACCCACCCACCATGCCCTCCCGCGCTTCAACACACCCGCGCCCATTTACAGGTCCACCTGAATCGAGGCCTGCAACATCCGTGGCGCAGCCGGTGAAGCGCTCGCCTGGCCCGCACCGGTGTAACCGTTCAAACCGCCGGGGACGATGTTGGTCCAGTAATGCGCGTTGCCGACGTTGGTCATTTCCAGGCGATAGACCGTGTCGCGCTCCACCAGCCGGGTGCTGTAGCTGGCGCCGATGTCGAAGGTTTCGTAGCTGCCGACCCAGTGATCGTTGCTGTCATCGGTGGGGCGTGGGCCCACGTAACGCGCGTTGAGATTGACCGCGAGGCCGGGCACCTGATCGATGCGGTATTCGGTCAGCAGGCTGGCGGTGACCCGGGACAGGCCGACGATGCGCGTGTCTTCGGTGCTGGCGTTGCCGGTGGACAACAATTTGGGATCGAGCCAGGTAAGGCCGCCGTACATTTTCAGGTGTTGCGTGACGTTGCCGTCGGCCAGAAACTCAAGGCCCCGGTTACGTTGCTCGCCGGCGATGGCATACACGTTGTCGGCCTGGGTATAGGCGAACGGACGCTTGACCTGGAACGCCGCCAGCGACAGGTTCACGCCGCTGACCACCCACTTGCTGCCCAGCTCCCACATGCGGCTGCGGTACGGCGCCAGGATGCTGCCCACATTGCTGCTGCCTGCTGCGGCGCTGTCGCCTTGTTGCAGGCTGTCGGCGTAGGTGAGGTAAAACGTCAGGTCATCCACCGGCTTGTACAACAGGCTGCTGGCGGTGCTGATGCCGGAATCTTTGGACGAGGTGTGCACGTCAGCCAGGGTGTAGTTGTCGGCGGTCAAGCGGCTTTGGCTGCCGCTGAGCATGACGCTCCACTGCGGGGTGAACGTCAGCGTGTCGCCCATGATGAACGAGCGCTGCTTGGCGTTGGCCGAGTGGTAGCGGTCAGTGAAGTCGGGGTAATCGGGTTCGGCGAAGCTTTGCGGGTTGCTCAGCGAGGCGGTGCCCAGGGTCTGGGTCCTGCCGGAGACGGGGTTGTAGTTATCCCAATCAAAACCGGTCAGGCCGAAGGTCAGCTCGTGCTGGATCGGCCCGGTGTAGACCGTGCCGTTAAGGTTGGCCAGGTAGCTGTTGATGGTGAAGCGGCTGGCCGTGGCGCTGGCGACCGATGAGCGATAGGTGCCGTTGTTGTTGATCAGGGTGTTGGTGACGCCGGTGGATTCGCGGTCGGCGATCTGCCGCAGCGCGCCGACGTCGAGTTTCCAGTTGCCGTTGTAGTCATGCTTGAAGTGCAGGCTGCCGGTGTCGGTAGTGTTGTTGTCGCCGGCGTAGTTCTGGCCCAGGTTGCTGCGCGTCGCGTCCGGCGCGTTGGGCAGCTTGACCCCCGAGGCCACGGCGAATTTGCCCGGCAGGCCTTTGGCGAGGTAGCTGTAGTGGCTGAAGTTGGTTTCGATCACGCTGTCGTCGCTGATCTGGAAATCCGTCGCCAGGCTCACCAGTTGCCGGCGCAAGGTGCTGCCCTGCGCGTAACTGTGGCCCTGCTCGTCGGCGACGTTGAGGCGGTATTTGATCTTGCCTTCGGGGTCGAACGGGCCGCTGAGGTCGGCGGCTTTCAGCCAGCTCAAGCCGGTGCCGACGCCCACGGTGACCCGGTTGCGGGTGAAGTCGGTGGGGCGCTTGGACAGCAGGTTGAAGGTGCCCGCCGGGTTGGCCGGGCCGTACAGCGAGCCGGACAGTCCACTGAGCACTTCAACCCCGCCCAGTTGCTCGGCCGGGTAATCGGTGGTCGAGACCACGTTCAGCCCGTCGAGCCGGCTGTTCTGCACCACGCTGCCCTGCAGGCCGCGGGTCTGGGGGCGTGCGCCGTCGGCCTGCACCGACGGCAGGTAACGGATGATGTCCTTGAAACTCTTGAGCTGCTGGCTGTCGATCAAGTCGCGCGGCACGACGCTGATCGAGTAGGGCGTGTCCTGCAAACGGCGCTGGCCCATGGGCCCGACGGTGGCGGATTTGTCCCGTGCCTGCTGCGCGATGGAATCGTCGGCGCTGACATCAATGGGTGCCAGTTGCACCTCGTCGGCGTGGGCCATTTGAACGGCAACGCTCAACAACAAGGGCGCAAAAACAAGGCGGGGTGCACGTGAACGTTTCATCGGTGGAAGGCTCAGCAAGGGATAAAAAATCGGTGTCCGTCGGCATCGATCTGCCGCACGGTGGCGTGATAAAGGCGCTGCATCAGGTCGCTGTCGATGACGTCACGCGGCGTGCCATCGGCGATCAGCCGGCCTGCGTGCAGCACCAGTACGCGGCTGGCGGCGGCCAGCGCCTGTTCCGGGCGATGGCTGCTGGACAACACGCTCAAGCCCTGGTCGGCCAAGCGCTGGAGCAAGGCCAGAAGGCGCAACTGGTGGCCGTAATCGAGGCCCGTGACCGGCTCGTCGAGAATGATCAGCCGGGCCTTTTGCACCATCGCCCGGGCAATCAGCACCAGCTGGCATTCGCCGCCGGACAGCTCGGTGTAGGGCCGCGTTTGCAGGTGAGCGATGCCCAGTTGCGTCAGCGCGTCGGTTACCGCCTGCTCATCGGCGACGCCCGGCGCACGTCCCAGGCCGGTCACCGGCAAGCGGCCCTGAGCGACGATCTGCGCGACGCTGAACGGGAAACTCGGCACATGGGTTTGCGGCACATACGCCAGTTGCCGGGCGATGGCGCGGCGGCTCAAGGTCGGTAACGGTTGACCGTCGAGCAGCACTTGCCCGCTGGCCGGTTTCAGCAGCCCCAGCAGCAGGCGCAGCAGCGTGCTTTTGCCGGCGCCGTTGGCACCCAGCAGCGCAATGTTGTCGCCGGGGTGGATGGTCAGGGACAGGTCATCGAGGATCAGCCGGTGGCCGAGGCGATAACTCAGACGGTCAGCCTGCAGCACGCTCATAACCAGCCCTTGCGCACGCGGTGCAGCACCAGCACGAAGGCGATGGCGCCGAACAATTCAGTGATGATCCCCAGGGGGATTTCTCCGGCCGAGACACTGCGCGCGACGCCATCCGCCGCCAGCAGAAACACGCCGCCCAAGCAGGCGCTCACCGGCAGCAAGCGCACATTGCCAGGGCCCACCAACAAGCGCGCCAGGTGCGGCACCAGCAGGCCGATCCAGCCGACCATCCCGGCCAGGCTGACGGTCAAGGCGCAGATCAGCGTTGCGAGAATGATCACGCCGTATCGGATTTTCTGCACCGGCACGCCGAGGCTGTAGGCCTCGTCGTCGCTCAGTGACAGCGCGTCGATGGCCCGGTCGCCGAGGCATAGCAGCACGATGGCCAGCGCGAGAATGGGGGCGATCCACATCAGGGTGTGTTGATCCACCGCACTGAGACTGCCCAGTAGCCAATAGACGATGCTGGGCAGCTGATCCACCGGGTCGGCCACGTATTGAGTGATCGACAGAAGCGAGGTGAACAGGGCATTGGCGACGATGCCGCCGAGCACCAGCAGCAGGATCGAGGAGGTCTGGAACATATGCGCAATGCCGACGCCTACCGCCACGGCGGTCAGCCCGGTGACACATGCCAGCAGTGCAATGGGCAGCGCCTGCCAGTGCCAGAGGATCCCCAGCGCCGCACCGAATGCACAACCGCTGAGCACCCCCAGCAACCCCGGCGACACCAGCGGATTGCGGAACACCGCCTGATACGCCGCGCCGGACACCGACAGCCCGGCACCCACCAGCACGGCGGCGATGACGCGGGGCAGGCGCGCGTCGAGGATCAGGCTGTGGAGCAGCTGGGCGCGCCCGTCAGGCAGGTCGCTCATACCTAATGGGTGAAGGATGAAACGCAGGAACTCAGCGAGTGAAATCCAATAGCGCCCCACCAGCAGTGCAATCAGCGTCGCGGCACACAGCAGACACAGGCTGAGCCAGAGGGAGAAGCGGGAAGAGGGGAACATCGAACGCTCAAGACAACGGTATGTAAAAAAGTATATAGCGCTGGGGCTGAGGGGACCACGGGCAATCGCCGTTATGAGGAAATCTTCATCTGCGACCGCGCACCCTCTGTAGGAGCCAACTTTTTGGCGAAGCGGCAGAACGGGCGTATCAGGTATGACGCTTCGGGAACACGTTCGCTCCTACAGGGGGGGTGGTTATTTAGGGGGCGCCGCCATCCTGCTTCTGCCCGGAGGGCGTGGGAGTCTGGCTTGCCGACGATGGGGTGCGCAGCGGCCCTAAGATCGGACGCGTCGGCAGTCCAGAGAGATCGCACGCTCAGGTTCTGCTGCCGGTTCCCGGCAGATCGCAGGCAAGCCAGCTCCCACGGCCTCCGGCCAGAATCAAAAGCGGAAGATGCTCGCACTTATTCAGCCGAACGCAGGCAATTGTGGAGCTGCCGAGCTGCCGAGCCGCCAAAGGCTGCGATTGCGGTGTGTCTGGCACACCGCGATTCAAGGGGCCGGGGGTTAGCTGCTCTTGCGCACGGGCTTGCCGAACAACCGCAACCGGCTGACGCCGCCGTCCGGGAAGACGTTCAGGCGCACGTGGGTGATGGGGCCCAGTGCATTCAGTTCGGCCTGGTAGAAATGCTCGCGGTCCATTTCCATTTTTTGCTCGGGCAGCAGCTCGCGCCAGAACAGGCTTTGGGTTTCGATCTGGCCGTCGGTGCCGCCTTTGACGTACGCGGCCTGGATCGACACGCGGTCCGGGTAGTTGCCCTTGTAGTGCAGGGTGTCGACCAGGATGCGCTCGACTTCCCCGGCCACGCCCAGCGCGACGATCACCCAGTCATTGCCCGGTGTGCGACGGCGGGCGGTTTCCCAGCCTTCGGCCATGACGGCGGCGCGACCGGGGTTGATGATGTTGCCCATCTGACCGTAATGCTCGTCCGAGCAGGCGATGGCGCGGCCGCCGTTGAGCGCGGCGCACAGGTCCACGCTTTCATCCGGATCGTTGTTCGACCAGTCCTTGTGCGGGATGCCGTAGACCCGCAAGCGCGCGACGCCGCCGTCCGGGAAGATGTTCAGCCGCAGATGGCTGTAGGGCGCGCTGTCGTCCAGGGCGTGGAAGTGGTGACTGTTGCCACTCAGTTCGACGGCGCCCAGCACTTCGGTCCAGACCGTGTCGGCGTCAGGGTCGGCGCCTTGCAGGAAGCAGCCCTCGATGGACGCCGAAGGCGGGAAGTTACCGGTGAAGAACGAGGTGTCGATGTCCACGCCCTTCAGCGTGCCGGCGACCCCGAGGCGGATCACGGCGTGGTCATAGCCTTCGTGGCGCTTGCGCCGGGATTCCCAGCCGTCCATCCATTTGCCGTTGTCGTCGAACACGCCGTCCTTGAACACCGCCGGGGTGTGCTGGAACAGGCGGTTGACGTCGGCGAACCAGTCGTCGGTGACCGACAGCGCGACGGTGCCCAGGCGCGCGTCGGCCAGGTTCAGGTATTTCTCGAAGGCGTGTTGATGAGCGTGCATGGATTTACCTTTTTTAATTGATCGTACCCACGCTCCGCGTGGGTATGCATCCCGTGACGCTCCGCGTCACCAGAGAGACGCGGAGCGTCGGAGGCGGGGTTACCACGCGGAGCGTGGGAACCATCATTTATCGTACTGTTTTAACGTGATCCGGCACCCAGGGCCCTTTCACGCTGATGGCCGCAAACGCGTCATCGATGATCTGCAGTTCGGCGTCCTTGGGCGTGTTATCGCCGGCGCCCTGGATGCTGACGATGTCCTGCGGGCAGGCGGAGAACGCGACGAAGCAGTCCATCTCCGCCCGTAGCGTGATGAAGTCGCCGGGATTGGTGACCGTGGGCAAGGTCGCCAGGGTGATGTTGTCCGGCTGCACGCGGATATTCATGAAGATATTGAACGAGGCCAGGTTGCGGCGCGGCGGGGTCACGCCCAGTTCCAGCATGCCTTCGAACAGGTTGTCGCTGCAGTTGCGGTGGTAATGGGTGCAGCCCAGCAACTCGTAACGGCGACGGTCGCAGGCGGCCATGAAGGTGTCGTGCACGCCGGGGGAGGTGTCTTCCACCACGGTCAGTATCGGATGACGCGCGCTGGTGACGAAGCTGTCGCCCACCACCGGGTTCAAGTGCTGGGTCCACACCCGCGTGGCTTCCATGCACATGAACTCGTCGAGGTCATAGGCGTTCCAGGCCCAGCAATCCACCACTTGGGTGCCGTGGGTGTTGATGACGCGCACCGATTGCCCGGCTTTCAGGCGGACGGCTTTGCCGTGGCCGGCGGGGATGGTCAGGGTCGAAGGGATGACAGACATGGGTAAGCTCCAGTTCAAAGGCAGATTCGGGTTCAGGCCAGACGATGGCGATGCAGGCGGCGCTCAAGAAAGCCGGCCGCAGTGTCCAGCAACACAGTGATCAGCCAGTAGGCGAGGGCGACCATCAGATAGATTTCCAGCGGGGCGTAGCTGGTGGAAATAGCCTGCTTGGCGGCATACATAAACTCTTCCACGCCCACCACCGAGAGCAGCGCGGTGTCCTTGATCAGGCCGATGATCAGGCCCACCGACGGCGGCAGCGCCACCGGCAAGGCTTGCTTGAACAGCACGTGGCGCAGGGTTTCCCACGGGCGCAAGCCCAGCGCGGCACTGGCCTCAAATTGGCCAAGCGCGATACCGCCGAACGCGGCGCGCAGCACTTCGCCCATGTACGGTCCGTAATACAGCGTCAGGGCCGTGACCCCGACCACCGGCGAACTCAGGGTGATGCCGTATTCCGGCAGGATAAAAAACAGCAGATAAATCAGGACCAGCATCGGCAGGCCCAGCACAAAATCGATGTACGCGCGGACCAGCCCATGCAGCCACGGACGACCTTTGAGCAGCGCCCAGGCCAGCAGCGCGCCGAGGGCAAGCGCGGTGCACACCGAGATCAGGCTCAGGCGCAGGGTAACCAGCAAACCGGCGGCCAGATCGGGTGCGTTGTCGAGAATCGCCGACCAATCCATCAGTGACTCCTCGCGCGGTTGAAGCGACGTTCCAGCCGTCGCGCCAGCTTGAGCGTCGGCCAGCAGATCAGCAGATACCCGGCGACCACCAAGGCCAGCACCGGTGTGGCTTCGAAGGTGCGGGCGATGACCAGTTGCCCGGCGTAGGTCAGTTCAGTCACCGCCACCACCGAGGCCAGCGGCGTGGTCTTGACCACCAGTGTGAATTCGTTGACCAGCGCCGGCAGACTGCTGCGCAGGGCTTGCGGCGCCGAGACGTACCACCAGACCTGAAACGCCGACAGCCCCAACGCGTGGGACGCCTCGGTCTGGCCGTGGGGCAGGACCCGGTAATTGGCGCGCAGGACTTCGGCCACATACGCCGCGCTGTTCAGCCCGATGGCCAGCACCGCCGCCAGCAACGGCTTGCCGCCAAGGCCAATCATCGGCAGCGAGAAGAACACGATGAACAGCTGCACAATCGACGGCACGCCGCGCATGAGGCTGACATACAAATGCCCGACACCACGGAGCAGCGGCGTCGACCGCCCGCGCAGCCACCAGATGACGTGGCCCATGATGAAGCTGGTGACGGCGGCCAGCACCGTCAGTTCCAGCGTCACCACAAGCCCCTTGGCCAGATCGGGCAGGGCATTGAGCATTTGTGCGCTCGTGGTCATGGGTCAGGCCGGGAAGTCACTGAGGTCTTCGGCCACGGACAATTCGACCGCGCCGGGCTTATCGTTGCCGGCGATGCCGGTGCAGCAGGTCGAGACCACGAACACGGTGTCGAGCACCACGCGGCAGGTCACCGAATCACCGGCTTTGACCGTGTTGGGCTGCGGCGTCAGCGTGCCTTGCTGGTCCAGTTGCACGTTCATGAACAGGTTGATCGGGTCCGGCAGTTTCGGCTGCTGGCGGTTCAGGCGTTGCAGTTCGGCGACCAGCGCTTCGACGCAACCGGGCTGCCCTTCATAGCCGTTGGCGGCCAGAAATGCGGTGGTGGACGCCGGCATCAGCAGGTCGTGTTTGCCGACGCTGTCCTTGCCCAGCACCATCACGGGACGGCGACGGTTATTGACCAGGCGCATGCCCGCGCCCAGCACGTACGAGTTGCTGAACACCCGGGTGTGATGCACCGACAGGTGCACCGTGGGCTCCGCTTCGCTGAAACCGAACAGGCTTGCCACGGCGCCGTCTTCCCGCGCGGTGATGCGCAGCAACTGGCCGCGCTTGACCAGGATGGAACCGGCGCTGGCGGCGGGGACCGTGACTGACTGCATCGGCAGCGGCGTGCGGGTTTCGGTGGCGTCTTTCATTAACAACATGGGGCGATCCTCAGGCGTGCGCGGGCGCTTCGTCGGAGATGACGATGTCGATGGGGGTGACCAACAGCCCGTTGCCGGGAATGATGTCCTGCGGGCACGACGACACCGCGCACACCAGGTCCTTGAGCGCCCGGAAGACGATCCGGTCGCCGGCCTTGCTGGTGGGGTCGGTGACCTGCATGCGGCAATCGGCGGTCACCGGGCCGTTCTGGAACAGGTTGAACGGCTCGGGCACGTTCACCGGCAACACGCCGTAATGGCTCAGGCCTTCGTGCATGTTGTCCAGGCAGTTGCGGTGGCCATCCACGCCGAAGTCGACGCTGAACCGCGTGCAGTCACAGGCTGGAACGTTGGCGTCATGCACACCGACGGTGTCATGGAGGATGGTCAGCAACGGCTCGTCGGCGTTGGAATACAGGCTGTCGCCGACCGCGAAAAACAACGAATCCAGGCGGCGACGGGTGTGGGTCGGCGACAGGTATTGCTCAGGCGCGCCGTTGACGATGGCGACGAAATCCGCCGCTTGCTGGCCGTCACGGTCGATCACCGTGATGAACTGGCCGCTGCGCACTTCGAACGTACGACCGTGGCCGGCCGGTACGTGAACGTGGGTGGATGGCGAAGACATGGGTGTTCTCACTTGGCAGGAATGAAGTCACTGGAAGGCAGATCAAAGGTCACGCCCAGGTACTGCTGCTGCAATTTCTGCAGCTCGCCGGAGCTTTTCATCGCAATGATCTGGTCGCTGATGGCTTTGTTCAGGCGCACGTCGTCTTTGCGCGTGGCCCAGCTGATCCACTGGCTGTCCCCCAGCTCACTGACCTGGCGCAGGTTGTCCGGGTGCTGCTTGCGCAGGCTGCCGAGCACGGTAATGTCATCGAGGATGAAGTCGGCGCGCTTGGTCATCAGGGCGGACAGGGTCTGATCGACGCTGTCGACGCCGACGATCTTGATCGGGGCCAGGCCCTTTGCCTTGAGCTCGACGTTGAACTGCTTGACCAGTTGCTCGGGCGCCGAGGTGGTTTTGACTGCAGCGCTCAGGCCCGCCAGGCTTTCGATTTTCAGGCTGGCCGGATCAAGGCGCTTGTCGTCGGCGCGGGTCATGACCGCGTTGACGCTTTTGCCGAAGGGCGCGACGAACAACACCTTGCCGGCGCGTTCGGCGGTGACGTTCAGCGAGGAGCCTTCGGCGTCCACTGAGCCTGAAATCAGCGCCGGGATGATGCCGCTGAACGCCATCTTCTGATACTCAACCTTCACGCCGAGGGTCTTGGCCACCTGCGCCATGATCGCCGGGGTGTAGCCGGTGATGGCGCCGCTGTCGTCGGTGTATTCGTACGGCGCGAACGTCGGGTCGATTGCCACTACCAATGTGCCGCGCGCTTTGACGTCGTCCAGCGTATCAGCCAGGGAAACCGAGGCGTGCAGGCTGGCAGCCAGCGTGATGGCGGCCAGCGCAAACGGGAATGCGGAGAAGGTTTTTTTCATGATGGCGCCCTTGGTCAGGTAGGAAGACACAAGGGGTATCGCAGGTTCTGTGCCAGCCTTGCGGACGATGGCGAAAGAAAATCAGCGGGCCTTAAGAAACAAGGGTTTCACGAATTTAAATCGTGAAACATTGGTTTCTTTGGGCTAATCCGCGTTTCAGGATGGCTGTGTGAGCGCTCTGCGGTGGTGCGAACTCAGCGCTTTTATGGTGCGCCGGGCCGCACGTCCTGCCCTCTACTCCAGCTCTTCAAGCTGCTGGTGCAGGACTTCCACCTGGGCCAGGTGCGTGGCTTTTTCCCCGGCCAGCTCCTTGCCCACCAGCGAACACAGCAGGTTGGTGATGCCCGCGACGCTGGCGATGCTGTCGAACATCAGGCTGCCTTCGGTGTGGCAGCGAATCACCCAGCGCGCCAGCTTCGCCGGTTTGCCCGCCAGCACGTCGGAGACGTACAGAATCTGCACCCCCAGCGCCGCCATCGCCACCATGCCGCTTTCCAGCTGCGGCACGCGCCGGCGCAGACCGATGCAGATGGCGACGTCGCGCTCATCGAGCCCGGCGATGTACTCGGCCAGACTGTCGCCAGCTGCGGGCAGCAGCAGAATGTCGCCGCGCACCTGAATCAGGTTCCTGCGAAACATCACCGCCACGGTCTGGCTGTGGCGATAACCGATCAGCACCACGCGACGGGCCTTGGCGATGGCCTGCGCCATCTGGAACAGATCAGGCTGGGACAGGGATTCGTAGGTTTTCACCAGATTGGTGATCTCCTGATCCAGGTGATGCTGGATCAGCGCCTGAGGGTCTCGATCCTCGTCACCCAGATGCTGGAGGTACAGCGGAGAGCCGCCGCTGCTGGCCTTGCGCGCGTCGCGGCGGGCGGTGTCGTAGGAGTCGTAACCCAGGGCGCGGAAGAAACGGGTGGTGGTGGCCTTGGACACGCCGGCGCTGATGGCCAGCTCGGTGGCGGTCTGCATCGCCAGATGGCCGGGGGAGGCGAGGATGACGTCCGACAGCTTCTGCTCCACCGCCGACATCTGGTCGTAGCGACCGCGAATGCGGCTTTCCAGCGACACTGACGGTTCCGTTGCCTTGGGGTTGCTCTTCGGCGCCATGTGGCGGCTCCCTGAATTGACTTGCGAAGTGTTGCCCTGCGAAGGGGACGCAGTGTACAGAAGAATGACCGGCGATCGCCCATGATCCCCGCTGCGCCGAAGCCTCGCACAGCGTGTGCCATTTTGTCGCAGGCCCGTATGTCCTCGTGACACACTTCCGGGCGCCGCCGATGGTAAATTCTGCGCCCGCTCACCTGCGTGGCGCCGCCTGTGGCCTGCGTGCGAGGAAGGTAAAACATGAATGGATTATTGACCCGTCGCCGGGTGCTTACCGGCATGAGCCTGCTGAGCCTGGGCCTGATCGCGGGCTGCGACGGCTCCACCAGCGCCTTGTCGTTCAAGTACGGCAAGGACCTGAGCAACACGATCCTGGGGCGCACGTTCAAGCTAAAGGACGTCAACGGCGACGTAAAAATGCTGACCAGCTATCGCGGGCTCATGCCGATGGTGTTTTTCGGCTTCACCCAATGCCCGGCGGTCTGTCCGACGGCCCTGGCCCGGGCGGCGCAAGCCAAGAAGCTGATGGGCCCGGACGGCGACACGCTGCAGGTGATTTTCATCACCCTGGACCCGGAGCGCGATACGCCCGCGATCATCGACCACTACGTCAAACAGTTCGATCCAAGCTTTGTGGCGCTGTCCGGCACGCTGGAAGAAACCGCCGCCACGGCCAAGGAATTCGGGGTGTTCTACGAGAAAGTCCCCTTGGGCGACACGTACACGATGTCTCATTCGGCCACCAGTTTCGTCTTCGATTCCCGGGGCAACCTGCGCCTGGGCCTGTCACCGTCACTCTCCGCCAAACAGTGTGCGGAAGACCTGGCCACCGTCATGGAGGTGTGCTGATGCGCACGCGTTTGTTTACATCGTTCGGCCAGCCGTTGGCGTTGGCGCTGTTGTTGGGTTTTAGCCTGAACGCGTCCGCGCAGACCACGGTCGACGACGCCTGGGTCCGCGCGACCGTGCCGCAGCAGCCGTCCACCGGAGCATTCATGCGCCTCACGGCCTCCACCGACAGCAAGCTGGTGGGTGTTCAATCGCCCGTCGCCGGGATCGTGCAGATCCATCAGTCGAGCATGGTCAACGACGTCATGAGCATGAAACCGGTCGCCGAAGTCGCGCTGCCTGCCGGCAAGACGGTGGCCATCGACCCGGAGGGTTACCACATCATGCTGATCAACCTGACCGGGCCGATCAAAGAGGGCGACGCCGTGCCGCTGACGCTCATCGTTGAGGATGACAAGGGCGAGAAAGAAACCATCGAAGTCACCGCCACCGCCCGCGCGCTGAACGCGCCGGAGCATGGCGGTATGCACATGCATTGACGTGCACCGCAGTTCCCCTGTGGGATTGCGTCTGGCCGGGAATAAAGTGAGGCATCCATCGTTGGAGCGAGGCTTGCCCGCGAAGCTTTTCAGGCTTCAGACATTGCTGCGCTGCACCGGCCTCTTCGCGGGCAAGCC
>NZ_JBEGED010000049.1:0-699 GCF_040202885.1 Xanthomonas sp. WHRI 1810A | reverse complement strand
CCTCTTGGACGCCGAGACCAGATCGATCTGCGCAAACGGATCCTCGCGATTTTCCCGACATTGACGACTCGAGGATTGCTTTTCGACCGGGATGTCGAAGTGCTGTACCTAGCTGATAGCGACCTTCATGCCAAAGACGTGGCAAGTCGTCAGATGCAGGTCGAAGCGATAGTCGGAAAGCCCGTTGTTCTGAGACTGGAAGCAAGGTGAGCGCGCCTCGGTACTCAGCGGGTCCACTGCATTGCCGGAACCCGCAATGACCGGGTGCGCGAACTGCTAACGCCCGCGATCTCCCAAACCGTGATCGATGCTTTTTTCCAGCCCTTTTATATCTTTTACGGCTTCCGGCATCTGCTGCGAAAAAGCTTCACGCACCACACCTATGGTGCCTAACGGATATCTGACCTCGACGTTCTGGCCTACCAGTGAAGCCGGATCCGCGCCTGCCAAAAGACCGCGCTCATGAGAAATCACCTGATCGGCAGACACCCGTTGCAAGACCGTTTCTCCCGAGACCGCCTCGATGCGGCCGACATAGGATTCGCCAGTAACCGGGCGTGCGATCGCGTCTTTGTCACTTCCATGAGCGGCGCGATATTCATCGATATTCTGACCGTCCAAATATTGTGATTTTTCATTGTCGGTCAAATAAGCAGGCGACGAAAAACCAGCCCTATCAAGATCATGACTAGCGCGATA
>NZ_JBEGED010000048.1:0-744 GCF_040202885.1 Xanthomonas sp. WHRI 1810A | reverse complement strand
CCAAGGCCGGCCACTGAGTTTTTCGTAATGGGGGTGAAAACGATGCCCCCGCAGATTGCTGCTACGCGTGTTGCCGATATCGATCGCACTTCATTTCTAGAAGCACATTTCGGCAAAGATCTTTCAATCAGGCATAGCCGCGAACGGAGGGTTTACAAGTGGCTGGATTTTCTCTCTCCAGCTGTTCGCGGTTGCCAGTGGCACTTCTATTCGTTGTCGAACGGTGGCTTTTACAGGGCCCCGTCATGGGGTGTGCCGCTATGCCTCCATGTTCCTCAGAGCGACGTTTTCGCCGTGTTGTCCGCCGACGCGGCGGGCATCGTCGCGACGATGTTTGCCTTGAACGATTATTCGACGATTCTGGCCAACCAGGCCGACATAAATGGAATGATCGAGCGCTACCATCATCTGGGCGCGTTCGCGACGATGCACAACGAAGCTCACATGCTTTACCAGGTCATCGAACACATCGGGTAAAAATTCTGGCGGAGGGCAGGGGACTGCCTGCCTTCACTGTGTCCTCAAGAGGATCCAACAATGAGCAGATATACCGCGACCATCCGAAGCTTGGCCGATGAACATCGCGCCGACCCGGCGGGCACCATCGGTTATGACCGTATGCTTCGCACCTATTTCGCCCAAGGCTTCCCAGCATCGGCGGGCGAAGATCACGCGTTATGGATCGGCTGCTGTCTCGAAGAGTTCCCGACGTTGGCCAGCCTCTACGAGGGGGCCGTGGCCGAG
>NZ_JBEGED010000047.1:157-758 GCF_040202885.1 Xanthomonas sp. WHRI 1810A | reverse complement strand
GCTTCGCGCTAGATCGCCGGCAAGCCAGGCTCCCACGCCCTGCGGGCAGAAGCAATGTGTGGGCAGATAGGTGGTGGCTTGCCAATCACGAAACCCGCGTCGGCCCGGAGGGCGTGGGAGCTCGGCTTGCCAGCGATCGGCCGGGAACCGGTCGTCAATCATTCACTGAGGTGTGTCATGCAAACCACATCGACAGGTTTTGCTACCGCTTCGCGCTAGATCGCCGGCAAGCCAGGCTTCCACGCCCTCTGGGCAGAAGCAATGTGTGGGCGGATAGGTGGTGGTTTGCCAGTCACGAAACCCGCGTCTGCCCGGAGGGCGTGGGAGCTCGGCTTGCCAGCGATCGGCCGGGAACCGGCCGTAAATCATTCACTGCGGTGTGTCAGGCAAACCACATCGACAGGTTTTGCTAGCGCTTCGCGCTAGATCGCCGGCAAGCCAGGCTCCCACGCCCTCCGGGCAGAAGCAATGTGTGGGCGGATAGGTGGTGGCTCGCCAGTCACAAAACCCGCGTCGGCCCGCGCGGGCGTGGGAGCTCGGCTTGCCAGCGATCGGCCGGGAACCGGCCGTAAATCATTCACTGCGGTGTGTCAGGCAAACC
>NZ_JBEGED010000046.1:292-791 GCF_040202885.1 Xanthomonas sp. WHRI 1810A | reverse complement strand
GTCGGCAAGCCGGACTCCCACGCCCTCCGGGCAGAAGCTGAACGGTGGAACGCCATCAACCCGCGCAGCTTTTGATTGATCGTTCCCACGCTCCGCGTGGGAATGCCGCGCTGGACGCTCCGCGTCCGCTTCGGTGTGACGCGGAGCGTCACGGGATGCATGCCCACGCGGAGCGTGGGCACGATCATCACTGTTGGAGATCCCCCGTCGTCGGGAGGCCTAAGGTGCCTTTGATTCTGGCCGCAGGCCGTGGGAGCTGGCTTGTCCTGCGATCTGCCGGGAACCGGCAGTAAAACCTGTGCACGCGGCACGTCTGACAGGCCGAGGACTTAGGTTTGGGGTCGCTTCGCAGCCCATCGTCGGCAAGCCGGACTCCCACGCTCTCCAGGCAGAAGCAAGGTTCGATCAACGCGCTGACGTCTTTGATCGTTCCCACGCTCCGCGTGGGAATGCCGCGCTGGACGCTCCGCGTCCGCTTCGGTGTGACGCGGAGCGTCAC
>NZ_JBEGED010000046.1:0-194 GCF_040202885.1 Xanthomonas sp. WHRI 1810A | reverse complement strand
TTGATTCTGGCCGCAGGCCGTGGGAGCTGGCTTGTCCTGCGATCTGCCGGGAACCGGCAGTAAAACCTGTGCACGCGGCGCGTCTGACAGGCCGAGGACTTAGGTTTGGGGCCGCTTCGCAGCCCATCGTCGGCAAGCCGGACTCCCACGCCCTCCGGGCAGAAGCTGAACGGTGGAACGCCATCAACCCGCGC
>NZ_JBEGED010000045.1:0-924 GCF_040202885.1 Xanthomonas sp. WHRI 1810A | reverse complement strand
TCGAAGCGCAAGTGGTTGAAGTTGCAGAGGAAACTTTGAAAGCTTCGAAAAATAACCGCTTGACAGATACAGGGGGCGCTGTAGAATGCGCGCCTCGGTTGAGACGAAAGATCTTAACCACCCGCTCTTTAACAACTGAATCAAGCAATTCGTGTGGGTGCTTGTGCTGTAAGACTGATGTCAACTGATTATCAGCATCGCAAGTTACTCCGCGAGAAATCATGGTTTAACCAACGATTGCTGAGCCAAGTTTAGGGTTTTCTCAAAACCCATGAAGTAATTGAACTGAAGAGTTTGATCATGGCTCAGATTGAACGCTGGCGGCAGGCCTAACACATGCAAGTCGAGCGGCAGCACGGGTACTTGTACCTGGTGGCGAGCGGCGGACGGGTGAGTAATGCCTAGGAATCTGCCTGGTAGTGGGGGATAACGTTCGGAAACGGACGCTAATACCGCATACGTCCTACGGGAGAAAGTGGGGGATCTTCGGACCTCACGCTATCAGATGAGCCTAGGTCGGATTAGCTAGTTGGTGAGGTAATGGCTCACCAAGGCGACGATCCGTAACTGGTCTGAGAGGATGATCAGTCACACTGGAACTGAGACACGGTCCAGACTCCTACGGGAGGCAGCAGTGGGGAATATTGGACAATGGGCGAAAGCCTGATCCAGCCATGCCGCGTGTGTGAAGAAGGTCTTCGGATTGTAAAGCACTTTAAGTTGGGAGGAAGGGCAGTAAATTAATACTTTGCTGTTTTGACGTTACCGACAGAATAAGCACCGGCTAACTCTGTGCCAGCAGCCGCGGTAATACAGAGGGTGCAAGCGTTAATCGGAATTACTGGGCGTAAAGCGCGCGTAGGTGGTTTGTTAAGTTGAATGTGAAATCCCCGGGCTCAACCTGGGAACTGCATCCAAAACTGG
>NZ_JBEGED010000044.1:248-1015 GCF_040202885.1 Xanthomonas sp. WHRI 1810A | reverse complement strand
CCTGGGGGCACGCGGATCTGCTTCTGCCCGGAGGGCGTGGGAGCGTGGCTTGCCCGCGATCTGGCGCGCAGCGGCAGTAAACCCTGCCAACGCGGTCTGCCTGACACACCTCGGTCGTCTGGTTTGAGGGCCGCTGCGCGCCCCATCGCAGACAAGTCAGCTCCCACGGCCTGCGGCCAGAATCAAAAGCCTGAGCGCACGGCGATCCGCTTCTTCCACGGCCGTCGGCCAAAACCAAAAGCCTGGGCGCACGCGGATCTGCTTCTGCCCGGAGGGCGTGGGAGCGTGGCTTGCCCGCGATCTGGCGCGAAGCGGCAGTAAACCCTGCCAACTCGGTTTGCCTGACACACCTCGGTCGTCTGGTTTCAGGGCCGCTACGCACCCCATCGCAGACAAGTCAGCTCCCACGGCCTTCGGCCCGAATCAAAAGCCTGGGCGCACGCGGATTCGCTTCTGCCCGCAGGGCGTGGGAGCGTGGCTTGCCCGCGATCTGGCGCGCAGCGGCAGTAAACCCTGCCAATGCGGTTTGCCTGACACACCTCGGTCGTCTGGTTTCAGGGCCGCTGCGCGCCCCATCGCAGACAAGTCAGCTCCCACGGCCTTCGGCCAGAATCAAAAGCCTGGGCGCACGACGATCCGCTTCTTCCACGGCCTTCGGCCCGAATCAAAAGCCTGAGCGCACGCGTATCCGCTTCTGCCCGGAGGGCGTGGGAGCGTGGCTTGCCCGCGATCTGGCGCGAAGCGGCAGTAAACCCTGCCAACTCGGT
>NZ_JBEGED010000044.1:0-148 GCF_040202885.1 Xanthomonas sp. WHRI 1810A | reverse complement strand
TGACACACCTCGGTCGTCTGGTTTCAGGGCCGCTACGCACCCCATCGCAGACAAGTCAGCTCCCACGGCCTTCGGCCAGAATCAAAAGCCTGGGGGCACGCGGATCTGCTTCTGCCCGGAGGGCGTGGGAGCGTGGCTTGCCCGCGAT
>NZ_JBEGED010000043.1:0-1179 GCF_040202885.1 Xanthomonas sp. WHRI 1810A | reverse complement strand
GGTAGAACCCGAAGGGGTGGGTGGGACTTCAAGTCAGCATCTGACTGTTTGCAGCAGTACAGACCGTGGGAGAAATCGTCCCCACCCCTTCCACCAAAGCGCCGATAAAGAATGCTTCGTTTTCCTCAGCGACGATAGAAACAAGCCTGCGCCTCTTGGTGAAACCCCTTCGAGTTAGAAAACCTTACAGCGGGAGAATGAGTCATGGCAATGGAAGTGAGCCAGTTTGTTATCGGTATCGATGTTGCCAAGGCCGAACTGGTCATCTATTTCCAGGACGATGGTACTCAAGCTGTTCTGAGCAATACCAAGCCAGAAATAAAGAAGTGGCTTAAGCAACAACCTGCCAATACGGCTCTGTGCGTCGAGGCGACCAACATTTTTCATTTGGACGTGGTGGAGATGGCCTATGAGAAAGGTTTCAAGGTGTATGTGGTCGATGGATATCAACTGAGCAACTACCGCAAAGGCGTTGGCGGTCGCGTCAAGACCGATGCCAGTGATGCTGCCTTACTTGCGCGTTACTTAGAACGCGAAGGCAAAGAATTGCGCTCCTGGACGCCCCCTCCAGCGGTGTATGGCAAGCTCCAGAGCCTGTTGCGTCGCAGGGCTGCTCTAATCGCAGCACGAACTGCGCTGACGCAGAGCTGGGGTAACGAAACACTGTTGAAAGCCGCTTTCAAGACTTTCGCCAAGCAAATGGAAAGGCTGGATCTGCTGGTGCAAAAGAAGCTCAAGGACTTACTGCGCGATGCGGGTCTGCTTGAGCAGGTAGCTCGTTGTCAGGCTATCGAGGGTATCGGTTTCCTGACGGCTACTGCCTTGGTGATGGCGTTTACTCGAGGCGAGTTCAAGAACAGCGATGCGTATGTCGCCTTTCTTGGCATGGACCTGCGAGTTTCTGACTCCGGACAGAAAACAGGGCGTCGCCGCCTGACGAAGCGCGGCTGCTCGGAAGTTCGTCGGTTGCTACACAACGCGGCCATGTCAGCCAGTCGTTCACTGGCCTGGAAAGAGACTTATGAGCACTATCTGGACAAAGGCAAAGCGACCACTGAAGCGCTGGTAATCCTGTCCCGCAAACTGGCCCGCGTTGCATTCTCCCTGATGAAAAATCAGGAAGAGTACGTTACGAAACGGGCATAAAAGAAGTTGTTCCCAACCATAGAATCTCCCACG
>NZ_JBEGED010000042.1:0-2247 GCF_040202885.1 Xanthomonas sp. WHRI 1810A | reverse complement strand
CTGGTGTCCACTTAAATTAAGTGCACACCATGTCTTGGCTTTGCAGCGCTGGGTAGATGACTTGGCCGGACGGATACTAAGGTTTACACCTTCTGACCTATCCTCAGGAGGTTTTAATGGATTCGGGCAAAAGGCGTAGCCAGCGTGACTACACGCTAGCCTTTAAATTATCGGTCGTAGATCAAGTCGAAAAAGGCGAGCTGGGTTATAAAGAGGCTCAACGGCGCTACGGCATCCAAGGCAAATCCACTGTGCGGGTGTGGCTACGCAAGCATGGGCGACAGGACTGGAGCCAAGGCGGATCAATTCGAGAGCTGAGGAGTAGGTCTATGACCGAGCCACCCCTCCCGCTGACACCTGAGCAGCGAATCAAAGAGCTTGAAGAACAGCTGGCGGTGAGCAACCAGAAGGCTCAGTTCTTTGAAGCGGTCGTTGACGTACTGAAGAACGACTACGGGGTTTCTATCGTAAAAAAGCGATCCGGCAAGTCCTCACCCAAGGGCAAATCCAAGGCCTGAGTATTTGCAGGGCTTGCCAGTTTCTGGGCATTTCCCGACAGGCGTATTACAAGCGAAACCGGGTTTGTGACGCTCAAGTCAGCCATGCTCAGAAAGTGCTGGGTTTTGTTCTGGAGACACGGCTCCAGATGCCTCGGCTGGGCACTCGCAAGCTGCATGATCTTATGCAGGCTGAGCCTGAGCTGAAGCGCACAGTAGGCCGTGATCGGCTATTCGATATTCTGCGAGACAGCCGCCAACTGGTTACTCGCAAACGCGCCTATCACAAGACCACCGACAGCCATCATCGCTTCCGTCGTCATCCGAACCGGTTAAAGCCTGGTCCCGATCAAGTGATCGCCACTGGCCCCGAGCAGGTCTGGGTGGCGGATATAACCTATTTGCCCACCGAGCAAAGCGTTGCGTATGTGAGCTTGGTGACAGACGCTTACTCGCGCAAGATCGTCGGTCACCACGTGCATGAAACCCTGCACGCCGAATCGGTTATTCAGGCAATGAGTAAGGCTTTACGGGGCAGAACAAGCAATCAGCCGCTAGTGCATCACTCCGATCGAGGCTCACAGTACTGTTCTGATCTTTACCAGAAGCTGCACGCCAAGCATGGAATCCGGTGCTCGATGACCGATGGCTACGACTGCTATCAGAACGCTCTGGCGGAGCGTGTGAACGGAATCTTGAAGACAGAGTTTCTGCTTCATCGGCCTAAAGATTTGGCCGAGGCGATTAAAATGGTCGAGGAGTCGGTAAACATCTACAACAGTAAGCGCCCGCATCTATCGTTGAAATACAAAACGCCCGATGCGGTGCATCGGGCGTTTTGAGACTAGACATGTTGACGCGATAACTCAGGAGGTACTAGCTCTGGCAGAACCTTATGCGATTACCAAAGGGGTCATAGACTTCCAGTACCTGTCCCCAATCCTGTTGAACGATATCCGGACGTCCATATCCGTAGTGCTTGGCTACCAACTCATCTCGAAATAACTCGATGTTCAGCATAGGCACAAACACCGTCGATCCTGGGCTGGCATCACCATGGTGTTCAGAAAGATGTAACTTGAGACCTTGGCGCTCAATACCTAGGTAGAGCGGCAAATTAGCTTCGAACCGATGCTCGAATTCTATGTTGAAGCCTAGAAACCCGATATAGAACTCACGGGCTTTGGTTTCGTCGAAACTTCGTAGAATAGGGATCGGCTTGAGGAACGCGATAGCAGGCTCTGGGCTTGCCTCAACCAGCATCGCAGATGCAGTGTTCCAGTCCTTGTAACCCAATTGCTGAGCCACAATCTCCAGCGCGTTGGAGTGAGATATCTCTTGGTTGCGCACTGCTAACGAAGTCTGCAGCTTCTTAGCCATTTGCTTGGCTTGGTTAATTGAAAACATGATTCCTCCCTGGAGCCGAAGCATTCTGGTGCTTGCGTTGCCAAACCCCGACTCTCAAAAGAGATGAGTAAGCGTTCGTGGAAATGTGCTTTCACCATTCCTTTCGGAAGCAAGCGGCGGGCAGCACAGGCCCGGGCTGATGGTACACAGCTTCGGATAATGGCGGAAGGCTTGTTCCTCAACCGCATACGAGTGCGCAGCCAGGCTTGTTAAACACCTTGCCTTGTTTGAAGCGTTTTGACGGCTTGGAGGGCTATAGCGTCGACTAGAGTGCTTACGGTTTTCGATCGCCCAAAACAAAACCCCTCACCGCGCAAGCGATGAGGGGTTTCGGAATTTAATC
>NZ_JBEGED010000041.1:0-2548 GCF_040202885.1 Xanthomonas sp. WHRI 1810A | reverse complement strand
ATCCGAAAAAAGAATGCCGGCCGGTGCAGCGCGATGCGAAATGCTGCACTTAAGGAAGAACCGTTGGAACAAGGCCACGGCAACTTAGGATCGCGCGGCATGTTGCTACTAGGGAACCTCTGAACAACGCACCATAGATACGCGACACTACCCGCCTCATGTTGAGGAGTAATCCATGCAACTGACGTTCGGCGACGCTGAAGGCCTGGGCAAGCGCAAGCAGACCCGCCGGGAGATCTTCCTGGCCGAGATGGAGCAGGTCGTTCCGTGGCAGCACTTGCTCGGTCTGATCGCACCGCACTATCCGGTGTCGGGACGCCCTGGTCGACAGCCATACGCACTGGCGACGATGTTGCGGATTCATTTGCTGCAGCAGTGGTATGCGTTGAGCGATCCGGCGATGGAAGAAGCGCTGCACGAGATTCCGACCTTGCGGCGCTTTGCCCAGCTCGGTGGCTTGGACAACGTTCCGGACGAGACCACGATTTTGAACTTTCGGCGCCTGCTGGAGACCCATGGCCTTGCCGCGCGGATGCTGGACGCGGTCAACGCGCATCTGGCACGCAAGGGGCAGAGCCTGCGGTCGGGCACGATCGTCGATGCGACGCTGATCGCTGCACCCAGTTCGACCAAGAACGCCGATCACGCGCGCGACCCTGAAATGCATCAGACCAGGAAGGGCAATCAGTGGTATTTCGGGATGAAGGCGCACATCGGCGTGGATGAATTTTCCGGGCTGGTGCACCACGTCCATTGCACAGCCGCCAATGTCGCCGACGTCACGGTGACGCACGCATTACTGCATGGCAAAGAAGACAGCGTGTTCGGCGACAGCGGCTACACCGGTGCGGACAAACGCGAAGAACTGCAGACCTGCAAGGCTGCATTTTTCATTGCCGCCAAGCGTTCGACGCTGCAAGCCATCGGCAACAAACGCGAGCGTGCTCGGGAACAGCGTTGGGAACACTTCAAGGCCAGCGTGCGCGCGAAGGTGGAGCATCCGTTCCGGGTGATCAAGCGCCAGTTCGGTTACACCAAGGTCCGCTATCGCGGCCTGGCCAAGAACACCGCACACGTGCTGACCTTGTTTGCGCTCTCCAATCTGTGGATGAAGCGAAAGCAGTTACTGCCTGCCATGGGGAGCGTGCGCCTGTAACCCGGGGAATTCCCAAGGAAAGTGCCAGAAATAGCGGAAGATCCGAAGATCCAAACGCGACTCTCCGGACCGACGCGACATCCCGCACTCTCAGGCCTCGTTATTCAGACCTTCCCTAGCCACCAAGGAGACCAACGATGCGCAAGAGCAAGTTCACCGAAAGCCAGATTGTCGCCACGCTGAAGCAGGTTGAGGGCGGCCGCCAGGTCAAGGATGTGTGCCGTGAGCTGGGCATTTCCGATGCGACGTACTACGTCTGGAAGTCCAAGTACGGTGGCATGGAGGCAGCCGATGTGCAGCGCCTTCGCGACCTGGAGACCGAGCACAGCAAGCTCAAACGCATGTACGCCGAGCTCGCCATGGAAAACCATGCATTGAAGGATGTCATCGCAAAAAAGCTGTAGACCCGGCGCACAAACGCCCGCTTCTTGCCTGGCTCGTCGAGCAGCATGGCTGGAGCGAGCGCCGGGCCTGTGCGGTCGTTGGCGTGGCTCGCTCGACAGTGCGCTATCGGCGTCGTCCCGATCGCGACGAGGAGGTCATTGCGCTGTTGTCCGAATTGGCCGAGCGTTTTCCCGAGCGTGGTTTTGGAAAGCTCTTTCAGATCATCCGCCGTCGCGGACATGTGTGGAATCACAAAAGGGTGTGGCGCGTGTATTGCCTGATGAAACTCAATCAACGTCGTCGCAGCAGGCGCCGGGTCCCGACGCGTCATCCACAACCGCTGGCATGCGGAGAGCGACCCAATGCTGGATGGTCGATCGACTTCATGTCCGATGCGTTGTGGGATGGTCGACGCTTCCGCACGTTCAATGTCATCGACGATTTCAGTCGGGAAGCCTTGGCGATCGAAGTGGACTTGAATCTCCCGGCCGCCCGCGTCATCCGCACCTTGGAACGCATCGCAGCCTGGCGCGGCTACCCCGCCAAACTTCGCTTGGACAATGGCCCGGAGTTTGTCGCATTGGCCTTGGCCGAGTGGGCCGAGCGCAAAGGCATCGCCTTGGACTTCATCGAGCCGGGGCGTCCAATGCAAAACGGTTTTATCGAACGCTTCAACGGCAGCTACCGGCGCGGCGTGCTGGACATGCATCTCTTCCGCACGCTGAGCGAGGTTCGCGAACAGACCGAACACTGGCTGGCCGACTACAACCAGCAGATCCCGCACGACAGCCTGGGCGGGCTAACGCCCGCCGAGTTCCGTGATCAACATCAACCGCAGACCTCTAATTTTGGCTGGCATTGAATTACGGGGAGTCGACACAAGCACTGACCCAGGTCGAGCAAGATGCCGTTTCCGGGAAGCAGCGCCAGCAGACCTTCACCTATTGCGAGCAGGCCGACGTAACCGCAGGAAGCTGCCCCCTGGTGGGAGTGCTGCTGCGTGTGGAC
>NZ_JBEGED010000040.1:0-4227 GCF_040202885.1 Xanthomonas sp. WHRI 1810A | reverse complement strand
CGTAAGGGCGGAACCGATATCAGCAACACCTCCGATAACGGATATTCACCCGATCCAATCCCGAGTCGTGTCAGACACACCGCATCGGTCGAGCACGACCCCGGAACCTCGCACCCGCTCGACAGCTCCTGCAGGGGGCTGCGTGATCCGAACAGAAAACGGCCCATCCCCTCACACCTTCAACACCACGCGCCCCTTCACCGGCTGTTCGTCGAGATGATGATGCGCCTTGCCGAATTGCTCGAACGGCCAAGTGCGGTGGATGTCGGCCTTGAGCACACCTTGGGTGGTCAGCGCATTGATCACCGCCAATGCCCGTTCCACCGCCGCCACGTCCTGCTCGATGCCCAGCTCCGGCTTGCCGGTGAAGTTTTCCAGGCAGTGCACGAAAAACCGCATGTTCTTGCGGAACGCCGCAATCGCCGGGAACGGGGTCTGGTTGCCGCCGCGCAGGCCGTACAACACCAGACTGCCACGGGGCGCGAGCACGTCGGCCAGCAGCGACATCTGCATGCCCCCCAAGCCATCGAACACCGCCGCGATACCCTGGCCTTTGGACAGCGCGCCAATGCGCAGGCCAATGTCGTCCTCGTCGGTGACGATCACACGCTCCGCACCGTGGGCCAGCAGGTAATCCCGGTCCTCGGCCCGTTTGGTCGACGCGATGACCCGCAGACCCAGCGCCTTGCCCAATTGCACGAACGCAAGACCGGGGCTGTACGCAGCGTCGGTCACCAGCACCGTGTCGCCGGGTTGCACATGGGCCAGATCGACGTAGGCAAAATAGGCCAGCAACAGCGGCGTGTAATGCACGCTGGCCTCGACCGCAGTGAGCTGATCCGGGTAGCGCGTCAGGGCCTTGCGCGGCACCAGGACGTGATCGCCGCAGACCGGGTAATCGTTGGCGCTCATGGCCTTGAAGCTGGCCACCCTGTCGCCGATGGCAAGGTCGGTCACCGCGTCGCCCAAGGCTTCGACAATGCCTGCCATCTCGGTCCCGAGACCGGCCGGCAACTGCGGCTTGTTCAGGGACAGGTCCTGGCGCCACAACACATCGTCCCAGCTGATGCCGATGGCCTCGACGCGCACGAGCACTTCCTGCGGTCCGGGGGACCGGTCAGGCTGCTCCTCGCAACTGAGCACATCGGCTTTACCGAAGCGATGAAATTTGATGGCGCGGGACATTTAAAACCTCGACCAGTGATGACTGAGGAATTCACTGTATCGAGCCGCTCAGGGGCGAGCCATTTCTGTCCGTCGATACCCGACATGCCCATTATCGATTGGGCCGCAGCGGATTATTCGGCGTTGGGTCGATCCCTGGGCACGCGCTCCAGATGCGCCTCCACCGTGCGGCCTTCCAGCGGTTTGATCATCATGCGCAGGGTGTTGACCCGTTTGCCCATCTCGATGCCTTCCCGCGTCCGGGTCTGCTGGTAGCCGGTTTTCGCCCAGAACCGTTCCGCCTTGTGGTTGCCTTGCACCACCACGAGCCGCATCCACTGGGCGCCATTGGCCTGGGCCCAGCGTTCGATGTCCTGATGAATCAGCCCCGCTTCACCACTGCCTTGACGGGACGAGGCGACGATGAAGAACGCGATATGCCACACCCCGGTCGCCCAGAGGTCAGCGAGTATGTTGACCAGGGCCACCAGCGAACCTTGCGCGTCCACATAGCCCCAGATCCAACGCTGGCGGTACGCAAACTCCGGCGGCACGTCACCGCTGAGTTCCTCCCGCGCCTCTGACGGCCGCGGGGGCTCGCCGTTGCAGGTCATGAAATAACCGGGGTTGGCCTCGAAGAACGCTTGAACGGCGGGTTCGTCCGCGGCCGTCAACGGGACGACCCGAAGACCGGCGAGGGAGGATGACGGGCATTCCATTGTGCGCATGTGCGTGCCGCTCCTGAACAATGATGATGGGCCGTGTCCGGCCTTACTTGCCCCACGCCGCCAGCGCACAGTCGACGAAATGCCTGACTTTCGGCAGGCGGTAGCGGTCCTGTGCGTACATCAGAAACATCGGGCGGCTGGGCGGCCGATAGCCCTGCAATAACGGCACCAACTTGCCGGCGGCCAGGTCTTGCTGGATCAGCACGTCCGGCAGCATCGTCACGCCCATCCCGGACAAGGCCGCCTGACGCAGGGCCGGGGTGCTGTTGACGATCATCGGTCCCGACACCGGGATTTCAATTTCGCCCTCGGGCCCGGTGAGCTTCCACAGTTTTTCCGAAGCCCGCCATTCATCCCCGGCCGGGTAGGCGAACGCCAGGCAGTGGTGGCGTTGCAGGTCGTTGGCGTGTTTCGGAATGCCATGGCGTTGCAGGTAATCGGGCGAGGCGCAGATGGTCAGGGTGTAATCCTGCAGGGGCCGAGCGATCAGGTTCGAAGGCTCCGGCATGCCCAGGCGGATGGCCGCATCGAAGCCGTGCTCCACCAGGTCCATCAACTGGTTATTGAGCACCACTTCCAGCTTGACCTCCGGATAAGCCTGAACGAACTCGCTGAGCATCGGCGCCAGGCGCTCGGCACCGAAGGCTGGCGGGGCCGTGACGCGCAAGGTGCCGGCCGGCTGGCTCTGGGCCTGTTCGGCCAGGCGGTCGGAGTCGGCCACCAGGCCCAGCACTTCAATGCAGCGGCGGTAATATTCCATGCCAAATTCGGTCAGGTTTTGTCGACGGGTCGTGCGTTGCAACAGGCTGATGCCCAATCGTTGCTCAAGGGCCTTGAGGTGGTTTCCGACCATGGTGGTGGACATTTCGCAATGCCGGGCGGCGGCGGTCATGCTGCCGCTTTCCACCACCTGCACGAACACCGTCATCGACTGAAAAACATCCATTATCAAGCCCTGCTTAAAAGTGCACCAATGAAAGCGCACTTTATACACCCACGAGGGCTAACGATACTGCGAGCACATCCACAAAGGAGTGCTGGCCATGACCGCCGATTGCCTGATGAACACCTACAAGCCCCTGCCGCTGAGTTTCAGCCGAGGCCTCGGCGCGCTCCTCTGGGACGAGGAGGGCCGCGAGTACCTGGACGCGGTGGCGGGGGTGGCGGTGACCAACGTCGGGCATTGTCACCCGCGGATCGTCGAGGCCATCCGCGACCAGGCCGGTCTGCTGTTGCACACCTCCAATCACTACGGCATCGCCTGGCAGCAACGGCTGGCGCTCAAGCTCACGCAGCGGGCGGGGATGGAGCAGGCGTTTTTCAACAACTCCGGCGCCGAAGCCAATGAAACCGCGCTCAAGCTGGCGCGGCTGTACGGCTGGTCCAAGGGCATCCGTCAGCCGTTGGTGATCGTGATGGGCAACGCGTTTCATGGCCGCACGCTGGGGACCTTGTCGGCCAGCGACAACGGCGGCGTGCGCCTGGGCTACCAGCCGCTGCCGGGGGAATTCGTCCGGGTTGCCTTCGGTGATATCGCCGCCATTGAAGCGGCCGGACGGTTGCATGGCGAGCGCATCGTCGGCGTGTTTCTGGAACCGATTCAGGGCGAAGGCGGCGTGCAATTGCCGCCGCCGGGTTATCTGAAACAGGTGCGCGAACTCTGTACCCGGCGCGGCTGGCTGATGATGCTGGACGAGATCCAGACCGGTATGGGTCGCACGGGCCAGTGGTTTGCGTTCCAGCACCACGGCATCGTCCCGGACGTCATGACCCTGGCCAAGGGGCTGGCCAACGGCATTCCGATCGGCGCGTGCCTGGCCCGTGGCGTCGCGGCGCAGCTGTTTACCCCGGGTAGCCACGGCAGCACGTTCGGCGGCAATCCGCTGGCGTGTCGGGTGGCGTGCACCGTGCTGGACATCCTCGACGACGAAGGTTTGCTGATCAATGCCGCCGAGCAGGGCACGGCTTTGCTGGAAGGGCTGCGTGACGCGCTCAAGGGCCATCCCGACGTGGCGAGCATCCGCGGGCAGGGCCTGATGATCGGCATCGAACTGAACCGGGCGATTGCCGACCTGTCACTCAATGCCGCGCGGGATCACGGGCTGCTGATCAACGTGACACGGGGGCAGACCATCCGGCTGGTGCCGCCGTTGATCATTGGTGAGCAGGACGTGCGCAGGATTGTGGAGGGCGTGAGCGGGGTTTTGGGGGTGAAAGGGCAAGCGACCGTTGCGCGGCAATCGGTGGTGTGTGGCTGACGCCGGACCTGTAGGAGCTGACGAGCCCGTGCGAGGCTGCGATGCGGTGTGTCAGGTATACCGCAATCGCAGCCTCG
>NZ_JBEGED010000004.1:280838-322341 GCF_040202885.1 Xanthomonas sp. WHRI 1810A | reverse complement strand
GGCTGCGATGCAATGTGTCTGACACACCGCATCGCAGCCTCGCGCTGCTCGTCAGCTCCTACAGGGACCGTGTTAAATCTGCGACAATCCGCGCCCTGCATTCATATGAAGACCCTGCGCCGCTGATGACCGACGAATCGCCCTCCATCGACCAACTGCTCAAAGACATCGATCATGTGATGATCAGTGAGCGTCATCGCCTGCGTCGTCAGTTGCATGACCTGCGCAAGAAGCCCGACGAGGCGAAACTGGCGCAATGGGCCGGGCGGGTTCAGGCCTCCACCGCCCAGGTGCTGGCGCGCAAAAACAGCGTGCCGACGATTCGCTACGACGACAACCTGCCGATTGCCGCCAAGCGCGATGAGATCAAGGAGGCGCTGCTCAAGCATCAGGTGCTGATCATCGCCGGCGAAACCGGCTCGGGCAAAACCACCCAGTTGCCGAAAATCTGCCTGGAAATCGGTCGCGGCCAGCACGGCTTGATCGGCCACACCCAGCCCCGTCGAATCGCCGCACGCAGCGTCGCCAGCCGCGTGGCCGAGGAAATCGGCACGCCCCTCGGCGCGCTGGTCGGTTATCAGGTCCGCTTCGAAGACCAGAGCGACAGCAACACCCTGATCAAGCTGATGACCGACGGCATCCTGCTGGCCGAAACCCAGCACGACCGTTTTCTCGAACGCTACGACACGATCATCGTCGACGAAGCCCACGAACGCAGCCTGAACATCGACTTCCTGCTGGGCTACCTGAAAACCCTGCTGCCGCGTCGCCCGGACCTGAAAGTCATTATCACCTCGGCGACCATCGACCTTGAGCGCTTCTCCGAGCACTTCGACAAGGCGCCGATCATCGAAGTCTCCGGGAGGACCTTCCCGGTGGAGACGATCTACCGCCCGCTGACCTCGCAGCAGGACGAAGACGGCAACAGCGTCGAAGAAGACCTGACCGTCGACCAGGCGATCCTCGCCACGCTGGACGAGCTGGCGGCGATGGAGCGCAGTGAACGCAAATCCCCTGGCGACGTGCTGGTGTTCCTGCCCGGCGAACGGGAGATCCGCGACGCCGCCGAGATGCTGCGCAAGGCGCAACTGCGGCACACCGAAATCCTGCCGCTGTACGCGCGCCTGTCGCCCGCCGAACAACAGCGGATTTTCCAATCGCATCCGGGGCGACGCGTGGTGCTGGCCACCAACGTTGCCGAGACCTCGCTGACCGTGCCGGGCATCCGCTACGTGATCGACACCGGCACCGCCCGCATCAGTCGCTACAGCTACCGCGCCAAAGTGCAGCGCTTGCCCATCGAGGCGATTTCCCAGGCCAGCGCCAACCAGCGCAAAGGCCGCTGTGGCCGCGTGGAGCCGGGCCTGTGCGTGCGCTTGTACAGCGAAGAAGATTTCAACAGCCGGCCGGGGTTCACCGATCCTGAAATCCTGCGCACCAACCTCGCCGCCGTGATCCTACAGATGCTGCACCTGCGTCTGGGCGAGATCACCGCGTTCCCGTTCATCGAGCCGCCGGACGGCAAGGCCATCAGCGACGGGTTCAACCTGTTGCAGGAGCTGTCGGCGGTCAATCGCGAAAACCAGCTGACCCCGCTGGGCCGCCAGTTGGCGCGCTTGCCGGTGGACCCGCGCATGGGCCGCATGCTGCTGGAGGCCGCCAAGCAAGGCAGCCTGCAGGAAGTGCTGATCGTGGCCAGCGCCATGTCGATTCAGGACCCGCGCGAGCGTCCGCCCGAGCGGCAACAGGCCGCCGATCAGGCCCACGCTCAATGGAAGGATCAGGATTCGGACTTCGCCGGGCTGGTCAACCTGTGGCGTGGTTTCGAAGAACAGCGCCAGGCGCTGACCGCCAGCCCGCTGCGCAACTGGTGCCGTCGCAACTTCCTCAACTACCTGCGGCTGCGCGAGTGGCGCGACTCCCACCGCCAGCTCAGCCTGATCTGTCGGGACCTGCAATTGACGGTCAACAAAGAGCCGGCCGACTTCCCGAAATTCCACAAGGCGGTGCTGTCCGGCTTGCTCAGCCAGATTGGTCAGAAAGCCGAAGAGGGTGATTACCTGGGCGCGCGGCAACGGCGCTTCTGGGTGCATCCCTCGTCGGGACTGGGTCGCAAGCGGCCGCAGTGGCTGATGGCGGCCGAGCTGGTAGAAACCACTAAGCTCTACGCGCGCATGGTGGCCAAGATCGAGCCGGACTGGATCGAGCCGCTGGCCGGGCACCTGATCAAGAAAAACCACTTCGAGCCGCACTGGGAGAAGAAGCGCGGCCAGGTCGTGGCCTTCGAGCAGATCACCCTGTTCGGCCTGATTGTGGTCGGTCGCCGCCCGGTGCATTTCGGGCCGATCGATCCGGTGGTGTCTCGGGAGTTCTTCATCCGCGAAGGGCTGGTGCGCGGCGAGATTCAGTCCCGCGCCAAGTGCCTGACCGCCAACGCCAGGCTGCTGGAAGAACTCGACGAACTGGAAGCCAAGGCGCGTCGCCGCGACATCCTGGCGGACGAAGAAACCCTGTTCCGTTTTTACGATGAACGCTTGCCGGCCGAGATTCACCAGACCGCGACCTTCGATAGCTGGTACAAGACCGAAAGCCAGAAGAACCCGCAGCTGCTGATCATGCGCGAAGAGGACGTGCTGGCCCGCGAAGCCAGTGAGGTCACCGCCAACCAATACCCCGACACCCTGCGCCTGGGCGATCTGACCCTGTCGCTGACCTATCACTTCGAGCCCAACCACCCGCGCGATGGCGTGACGGTGCGCGTGCCGGCGCCGCTGCTGTTGTCGCTGCCCGCCGAGCGGCTTGAATGGCTGGTGCCGGGCCTGCTGGAAACCAAATGCATTGCCCTGGTGCGCAACCTGCCCAAGGCCCTGCGCAAGAACTTTGTGCCGGTGCCGGACTTCGTCAAGGCCGCTTTGCAGCGCATGACCTTCGGCGAAGGCTCGCTGACCCAGGCGCTGGGACGTGAATTGCTGCGCATGACCGGCGCGCGGGTCACCGACGAGGCGTGGGACGAGGCGACCCGGCAGCTGGAAAATCATCTGAAGATGAACCTGGAAATCGTCGACGGCGACGGCAAGTTCCTCGGCGAAGGTCGCGAGCTGGACGCGTTGACCGCGCGCTTCGCCCAGGCCAGCCAGGCCGCATTGGCGGTTCCGCAGACCGCGAAAAGTCAGCAGCCGGTGGAGCCCAAGGGCTTTGCCGCCGTGGCGCAACAGACCCAGCAGAACATCGCCGGCCTGTCGATGACCGTGTACCCGGCGCTGGTGGAGGAGGGCGGTGCGGTCAAGGAAGGGCGCTTCTCTACGGCCACCGAAGCCGAATATCAGCACCGTCGCGCGTTGCAGCGCCTGTTGCTGCAACAACTGGCCGAGCCTGCGAAATTTTTGCGCAGCAAGTTGCCGGGGCAAACCGAACTGGCGTTGCTGTATCGCGAGCTGGGCCGCGTCGATGCGCTGATCGAGGACATTCTGCTGGCGAGCCTGGACACCTGCATTCTGGAAGGCGAGGCCACGTTGCCTCGGGATGGCGCCGGGCTGCTGTCGCTGGCTGAACGCAAGCGCGGCGGCTTGACCGAGCACGCCGAGCGGCTGGCGAAACTGACGCTGGAAATCCTCAAGCTGTGGCACGGCCTGCAAAAGCGTTTCAAGGGCAAGATCGATCTGGCCCAGGCGGTCGCGCTCAACGACATCAAGGCGCAACTGAGCAAACTGGTGTACCCCGGCTTCGTGCGCGAGACCCCGGCGCAGTGGCTCAAGGAGCTGCCGCGTTACCTGAAGGCCATCGAGCTGCGCCTGGAAAAATTGCCGTCGCAGGTGCAGAAGGACCGGGTCTGGAGCACCGAGCTGGCCAACCTCTGGGCGCAATACCAGGCCCGTGCCGACAAGCACGCCCAGGAAGGCAAACGCGACCCCGAACTGGTGGCGTACCGCTGGTGGATGGAGGAATACCGCGTCTCGCTGTTCGGCCAGCAACTGGGGACAAAGGTGCCGATCTCGGATAAGCGCTTGAGCAAGCAGTGGACCGCTGTGGAAGGCTGAGTGCCGCGGCCAGCTTCTGCCGAAGGCGTGGGAGCGTGGCTTGTCCCGCGATCTGCCGGGCACCGGCAGCAATACCGGCTGGCCGAGGTGTGTCTGACAGAGCGCGTGATCAGGTTTTACTGCCGGTGCCCGGCAGATCGCTGGCAAGCCAAGCTCCCACGGCCTCCGGCCAGAAGCCAGGGCCCGTGCGCAGCGCGCTAACGCCAAACCCCGGCCAATATGGCAAACTTCGCGCCTGAATCATTAAATCTTCATGAATCTTGTCCCCGTTCATTGGGAACTCATTACTGGCGCATTGGTACTGCCGTCCCACATAACCGGCGCCGGTGCCCGAGCAGGTGATTTGCCTGCTGCCATCCAACAAGAGAGGAACGGCCGTGTACAACGTCGTGATCAGTGGCACAGGGCTCTACACCCCGCCCAACAGCATTTCCAACGATGAACTGGTGCAGTCGTTCAATGCCTATGTCGCGCAGTTCAATGCCGAGAACGCCTCGGCCATCGAGCGCGGTGACGTGCAGGCGCTGACCGAGTCCAGTGCAGCGTTCATCGAAAAAGCCTCAGGCATCAAAAGCCGCTTTGTCATGGACAAGGACGGCATCCTCGACCCGCAACGCATGAAGCCCCGCCTGCCAGAGCGCTCGAACGATGAATGGTCAATCCTCTGCCAGATGAGCGTGGCGGCCGCCGAACAGGCCCTGCAACGCGCTGGCAAGACGGCGGCCGACATCGACGGCGTGATTGTGGCCTGCTCCAACCTGCAACGCGCGTACCCCGCCATTTCCATCGAAGTCCAGGCAGCGCTGGGCATTCAGGGCTTCGGCTTCGACATGAACGTCGCGTGCTCTTCGGCCACCTTCGGCATCCAGGCCGCCAGCAACAGCGTCCAACTGGGCCAGGCCCGGGCGATGCTCGTGGTCAGCCCGGAAATCTGCACCGCGCACCTGAATTTTCGCGATCGCGACAGCCACTTCATCTTCGGTGATGCCGCCACGGCAGTGGTAGTCGAGCGCGCGGATCTGGCGACCTCGCCGTACCAGTTCGAGATTGTCAGCACCAAGCTGCTGACCACGTTCTCCAACAACATCCGCAATAACTTTGGCTTCCTCAACCGCACGGCGGAAGAGGGCGAAGGCCGGCCGGACAAACTGTTCGTGCAGGAAGGGCGCAAGGTGTTCCGCGACGTCTGCCCGATGGTGGCGGAGCTGGTGGGGGCGCACCTTCAGGAAAACAGCCTGAATGTCAGCGACGTGCAGCGCTTCTGGTTGCACCAGGCGAACCTGAGCATGAACCACCTGATCGTCAAGAAACTGCTGGGCCGCGACGCGACCCTCGAAGAAGCGCCGGTGATCCTCGACACCTACGCCAACACCAGTTCGGCGGGTTCGGTGATTGCGTTGCACACCTATCAGGACGATTTGCCCAGCGGCGCGTTGGGTGTGCTCAGTTCGTTCGGGGCGGGGTATTCGATTGGTAGCGTGATACTGCGCAAGAAGTAAACGGTAGATCCCTGTAGGAGCGAATTTATTCGCGAAAGTGTATGTCAGGCGATACATCAATCCAGGCAGCCACCGCTTCGCGAATAAATTCGCTCCTACAGAGAGAGCGCGGCGCTAACAAAAACAACCCGGCGCTGACCTGTCGAACGGATGATGGGGATCCGGCAGGGCAACGGCGGGTTGTAAGGTGTTACCGCCTCAAGCGAGGCAACATCTTCGCTTGAGGCGTCTGGCTTGCAGCTTTCAACTTGAGGCTGCAGCTGCCTTCTTAGAACTTGGCCAGCACGTCCAGTTGCAGTGTGTTGGCATCGGCGTCGCGCTGGCTGGCCACGGCGTAGTCGGCCTTGGTCAGGAAGTAAGTCGCGCCGACCGAGAAGTTCTTGTCGATGTCGTAGGAAACGCCCAGTTTGTGGCCGCGCGAACCGGTGGTGCCGTTGGCGAAGTCGGAGTCGGTGAAGGCGCCAACCACTGCGTTACGCTGAGTGTCGCGGTAGTTGTAGTCCAGACCGAAACCAAACACCTTGGTTTTCACGCCGGTCAACCAGCCGGTGTCTTCGTCGCTGTCCGTGGCGTTGTTGACCACATACTGGCCATACACCGACAGCGGAACGGCCAGGCCGTTGATGTCCACTTGACCGAAGCCTTCGATCAGACGGAAGCGGTTGGTGTTGTTGCCGTTGACCGCCAGCGCAGCGCTGTCCTTGTCGTTCTGGTACTGGTAGATACTGCCGCCGATGGTCACTTTCAGCGCGTCCATCGGGGTGAAGCGTGCGCCCAACTGACCGGCGTTCAAACGCAGGTCGTTCTTGAACTGGGTGCCGTCGCCGTCAATGTTGTCCTTGAGGGTGTAGTTACCGGCGCTACCGAACAGCTCGAAGCTTTTGCTGATTGGCAGGCTGTAGGTGGCTGCCAGGCCTTCCGGGTTGATGTCGTTATCCCAGATGATGTCGCCCATGCTGACCCATGGCTGGGCCATCTTGCCGCCAATGATGTGCAGGTTCTTGATCGCGTCCGGGTGGTAGTCGATGTAACCCTGATCCAGCCACAGGTCTTTCTTGACGAAATAACCGTCCAGGTCCTGGTTGGTGGAGCGGGCGTCGTTGCTACCGCCGGTGGCGATACGGATGCCGGTGCTGACTTGCGGGTTGATCTCGGTGTAGGCGCCCAGACGAGCACGGATACGCTGGCGGTCCTTGTCCTGGCTGTTGTTCTGGCCATCGATCTTGATGGTTTCCTGACGAACGCGAACGTCGCCCTTGAACTGCGTCTTGGCGGCCCAGGCCACTTTCTGGGCAAACGCGTTCATCTCATCGGTCTTGGTTTGCGCAGCGGCGACTTGCGTGGCTTGCTGCTGTTGAACTTGCTGATCCTTGGCCAGTTCGGTCTGCAGTTCGGCGTACTGCGAAGGAGAAATCGATCCGTTTGCCTTGAGCATGTCGAGCAACTTGGCGTCGACTGCGGCGTGGGCCGGGATACTCATGGCCAGAAACAGACCCCCGCACAGGGCCGCCGCAGTTTTGGTGGAAGCAAGACGCATATCATTCTCCGTAGCTGAGAGGGGTGGAGAAAAGCCACCCTGGAAATACCGTCCGGCCTGGACAGGATCGTCCTTTCTTAGAACCGGACGCTCTAAAAACTGGCGCCAGTATCGTGATCGATTGTTACAGGTTGGTGGCAAAGTGATGTCATCTCGATGACATGTGAAAATTTCGTTGAACCCGCGTTCTAGAGCGGTGTCCGGCAAATTCATGTGTGCGGTGCAAGCCAATGGGCGATACTCGCCCGGCATGCGAAACGAAGTGGGGGATGCGATGCCGTTACATCGATTGGAACGTCTGTCGGACTTGCCCGCCCAGGACTGGGATGGACTGGTGCCGGGTGACTCGCCGTTTTTGCGGCACGCTTTCCTCAGTGCAATGGAGGACAGCGGTAGCCTTGGCCCACGCTCCGGCTGGCGTGCCGAGCACTTGCTGCATTACGAAGACGATCAGCTGATTGCCGCGCTGCCGGCCTACCGAAAGTGGCATTCCTACGGCGAGTACGTGTTCGATCACGGCTGGGCGGACGCCTGTCGCCGCGCCGGTATCGCCTATTACCCCAAGCTGTTGATCGCCGTGCCGTTCAGTCCGGTCAGCGGCCCTCGCTTGCTGGCCCGGCGCCCCGAAGACGGCCGCGAACTGCTGGCCGCTTTGCCGGGTTATCTGGAGGTCGAAGAACTGTCCAGCGCCCACGTCAACTTCAGCGATCCGGTCGCGGACGAATTACTGGCCGAGCAACCGGGCTGGCTGCAACGCATTGGCTGTCAGTACCACTGGCAAAATCGCGGCTACCGGGATTTTCAGGATTTCCTCGACGCCTTGAGTTCGCGCAAGCGCAAGCAGATGCGCAAGGAGCGCGAACAGGTCGCCGGGCAGGGCATCGACTTCGAGTGGCTGGAAGGTCATGAACTGAGTCAGGCGCAGTGGGATTTCGTCTACGCCTGCTACTCCAACACCTACGAGATACGGGGGCAGGCGCCGTACCTGACGCGGGAATTCTTCAGCCTTGTGGCCGAGCGCATGCCGGAATCGATTCGCGTGGTGCTCGCCAAGCAGGGCTCACGTCCAGTGGCGATGGCATTCAGCCTCATCGGCGGCGACAGTTTTTACGGGCGCTATTGGGGCTGCCTGGCGGAGTTCGACCGGCTGCATTTCGAGACGTGTTTTTATCAGGGGATGGAGTACGCGATCGAGAAGGGCATCAAGCGCTTCGACGCTGGCGCCCAGGGCGAGCACAAGCTGATTCGCGGCTTCGAGCCGGTGATCACCCATTCCTGGCATTACCTGACCCACCCCGGATTGCGCGAGGCAGTGGCGGATTTTCTCGAGCAGGAAAGGGCGGGGATTCTGGCGTATGCCGAGGATGCGAGGAATGCGTTGCCTTATCGGCAGGCTTAACCGCTGACTTCTATGGAGATCCAATGTGGGAGCGCATCACAGGCCTGTTGGAGCGAGGCTTGCCCGCGAAGGCGATGTGTCAGATTTTGGTGCATTGACTGACAGATAGCTTTCGCGGGCAAGCCTCGCTCCAACAGGTGTAGCTTCAATCCACCCCGACAAACCCACCGGTCTGGTGCGCCCACAGCCGTGCGTACAGACCTTTGTGCGCGAGCAGTTCGGCGTGGGTGCCGGTCTCGGCGATCTGGCCGTTTTCCAGCACCACCAGGCGGTCCATGCGGGCGATGGTGGACAGCCGGTGCGCGATGGCGATCACGGTTTTGCCCTGCATCAGGGTTTCAAGGCTCTCCTGAATGGCGGCCTCGACTTCCGAATCCAGCGCTGAAGTGGCTTCGTCCATGATCAGGATCGGCGCGTCCTTGAGGAGGACACGGGTGATCGCGATCCGCTGACGCTGGCCGCCCGACAATTTCACGCCGCGCTCGCCCACATGGGCGTCCAGCCCGGTGCGACCCTCGGAGTCGGTGAGCAGCGGGATGAACTGATCAGCCCGGGCCTTGCGCATGGCTTCCCACAAATCCGCATCGGTCGCGTCCGGCTTGCCGTACAACAGGTTGTCGCGGATCGAGCGGTGCAGCAGCGACGTGTCCTGCGTGATCATGCCGATGTGCGAGCGCAGGCTTTCCTGAGTGACGTGGGCAATGTCCTGACCATCGATCAGAATCTTCCCGCCTTGCACGTCATACAGCCGCAGCAGCAGGTTCACCAGCGTGGACTTGCCCGCGCCCGACGGCCCGATCAAGCCGATTTTCTCGCCCGGTTTGATGTCCAGGTTCAGGCCCTGAATCACGCCGCTACCTTTGCCGTAATGGAAGTCCAGATTCTCGAACGTGACCCTGCCGCGATCCACTTGCAGCTTCGGAGCCGCAGCGCGGTCAGTGACGCCCACCGGCTGGGAAATGCTCTCCAGACCGTCCTGGACCATGCCGATGTTTTCGAAAATGCCGTTGACCACCCACATGATCCAGCCGGACATGTTGACGATACGGATCGCCAAGCCGGTGGCCAGCGCGATGGCCCCCACCGAAATCAGCGATTGGGTCCACAGCCACAGCGCAAGGCCGGTGGTGGTGACGATCAGAATGCCGTTGAGCGTGGTGATCACCGTGTCCATCGACGTAATGACACGGCCGGCCAACTGGGTTTTTTCGGTCTGCTCGGTGATTGCTTCGCGGGCGTACAGTTGCTCGGAATTGGTGTGAGCGAACAGCTTGAGGGTGGTGATGTTGGTGTAGCCGTCGACGATGCGCCCCATCAGTTTGGAGCGGGCATCGGACGACACCACGGAGCGCTCTTTCACACGCGGCACGAAGTAAAACAAGGCGACGATGTAGGCGGCGATCCAGCTCAGCAATGGAATCATCAGCCGCCAGTCCGCTTCGGCGAACAGCACCAGTGAGCTGATGGCGTAGATCAGCACGTGCCACAGAGCGTCGACGGCCTGCACTGCGGAGTCGCGCAGCGAGTTGCCGGTCTGCATGATGCGCTGGGCGATACGCCCGGCGAAGTCGTTCTGGAAGAAATTGAGGCTCTGTTTGAGCACGTAGCTGTGGTTCTGCCAGCGGATCATGCTGGTCATGCCGGGGCTGATGGTCTGGTGCACCAGCAAGTCGTGCAGGGCGACGAAGATCGGTCGCAACACCAGCGCAACCACCACCATCCAGATCAGCTCGGTGGCGTGTATTTTGAAGAAATCGGGGTTGGGGGTGCCTTGTGCCAGGTCGATGATGCGGCTCAGGTAACTGAACAACGACACCTCGATCAGGGCACCGATCAGGCCGACCACCAGCAACGCTGCAAAACTCGGCCACACCTGGCGCAAGTAGTACACGTAGAACGACATGACGTTGGTGGGCGGTGCGGCGGTGGGGGCTTCGCGGAAGATATCGATCAGTTGTTCAAAACGGCGATAGAACATTGGCTATGACACCCGCGGACTACGCAGGCTCTCCTTACTGAAGTGCAGACCCCTGATCGGACCACACGAAACCGCGATTGGCTCAGGCCGGTTTCATGTGGGGATGCGTCAATTCGGTTTTCAGTTAACGCGTTTTGCGGATTTGATCAGGATTGGGTCGATGGGCACGTTCTGCATACCGCTTTTGGTGGCGGTCTGTGCGTGAACGATGTTGTCCACCACGTCCATGCCTTTGACCACTTTGCCGAACACCGCATAACCGAAGTCACGTACGCCGTGATCGAGCATCGCGTTGTCGTTGGTATTGATGAAGAACTGGCTGGTGGCCGAATTCACATCCGAGGTGCGCGCCATCGAGAGCGTACCGCGTACGTTGTGAAGGCCGTTCTCGGCTTCGTTCTTGATCGGGTCCTTGGTTTGCTTCTGCACCATCTGCGGGGTGAACCCACCCCCCTGGACCATGAAGCCCGGGATCACGCGATGAAAGATGGTGCCGTTGTAGAAATTGCTGTCCACGTAACCGAGGAAGTTCTTGGTGCTGATGGGCGCTTTGTCCTGCTCCAGTTCGATTTCGATCTGGCCGAAACTGGTGTCCAGGATCACGTGAGGGGCGGTGGCAGCCATCAGGTTCGAGGCGAACAGTGCAGCGGCGGCGCAGAGAGCGATTTTTTTCAGCATGGGGCAGGTGTCCTGAAAGTGATTTCAACGGCAAAAAACAGGACACAAGGGAAGCACGTTTGCGCGGATTTGCCCAGAGCGTGATGCCGGGTGGGCGCCGCAGCCTGTGATGCGATGAAGGCCAATCCGTTGGCAGCGCGCTTTGAATCAACCTCAACCCAACTGTGGCGCTATAAAGGGTACGTCCAGCGGCGCGGTGTCGAAATTCTGGATCAGCTCGATCAGAATCTGCGTCGCCGGGCCCAGGGGTTTGTCCTTGCTGGAATAAAGATAGAACAACGGATGGCGACTGCCGCCCTTGTCCAGCGGCAGGATTTTCAGCACGCCTTCCTTGATCTCGCGTTCGATCATGTGGCGTGGCAGCCACGCAAAGCCCAGACCGCTGCTGACGAATGTCGCGGCGGTGGCCAAGCTGCCGACGGTCCAGCGCTGTTCGGCGCCCAGCCAGCCGACGTCCCTTGGCTGACTGCGCCCTGAATCGCGGATCACCACTTGCAGCTGGCTTTCCAGGTCCTGGAAATTCAGCTCCCGGTGCATCTGGTGCAGCGGATGCTCCGGGTGGGCGACGGCGACGAATTCGACCGCGCTCATTTCAGTGCCCAAGTAGCCCGGGATGCTGAAACCGCTGATGGCCAGATCGGCCACGCCTTCGAGCAGCACTTCCTCAACGCCGGACAAGACCTCTTCGCGCAACCGCACCCGGCAACCCCGGCTCTGCGGCATGAACGCGGTCAACGCTCGCACCAACCGCGCGTTGGGGTACGCCGCGTCGACCACCAAACGCACCTCAGCTTCCCAGCCTTGCTCCATGTGATGCGCCAGGTCTTCCAGCTGGCTCGCCTGTTTGACCAGCTGCCGCGACCGCCGCAGCAGCACGCCGCCCGCTTCGGTGAGCACGGCCTTGCGGCCATCGATGCGCAGCAGCGGCACGCCCAGTTGATCCTGCATCCGTGCGACGGTGTAACTCACCGACGACTGTGAACGGTGCAACGCTTCGGCCGCCTGGGCAAAGCCACCATGATCGACCACGGCTTGCAATGTTCGCCATTGATCAAGCGTCACGCGGGGCGCTTTCATCTTTCGCTCCTGTTGTCCTAAGCTGGCGTCCCTGACTGGAGACTGCCGCATGAAAAAACTCTGTTGTGTGCTGCTGGCGATGCTGCCCCTGAGCGCGTTCGCGTACCCCATCGATGTGGACAAAACCCTCAATGGCGTCCAGATCGACTACACCAGTCACGACACGGCGTATGACATCGGCAACATCACCCTTAACAACTACGGCACCGTGCCCGCCAAGTGCAGCGTGGTGTTTCGCAATGGCCCGGAAGCTCCCCGCACGCGCCGGGTACAGGTCGCCGCCAAAAGCAGCGTCGACGTCACCTCCAAGTTCAGTCGGGAAATCATCAAGCTGTACATCACACTCAAATGCGAACCTCAGTGACGCACCTCAATCCGATGGAGCGTACTGCGCCCTTATGGATAAAACAATTTCTTAGATGTAAAGCGCTGGATTTCCCTGTTTTTTAATCGATATCCCGAGCGACTGTCGCGAGAAGCGCGGGCTAGACGGTTGCGTGCCTGATATCAGCGGCGTTGATACTCACGATGCATCAGAGTGGTTTTTCAATAGTGCGCCAAGCCCATAAAGTTGCTTCCAACGAAACACAACAACCCCCAACTTTCTGGAGCAACATCATGAAAACTTCAATCGCTTTCGGCTTCGCACTTTCGGTCCTCGCGTCCACCGCAGTCTTCGCAAGCCCTGAACACGTGCAACAACCCGCTTTGGTCGACGCCACCAGCGCCACCGTCCTGGACACCAAAGTCGCTGACAAAGACAGCATCAAGCCGTTCGACAGCAAGTCGTCCACCACCGTCATCGTTGCCGAAAACCGCAAAGAGTTCGGCTCGCAGTATCAGCGTGATCGATAAAACCGCGTTCAAACAATGCAAAAGCCCGGCAGATGCCGGGCTTTTTGTTGTGTGCAGGAAATGAAAGTATGACGTTCGCTTGAGGCTGAGGCGCAGGTCCTAATGTCGTTCGGATTGATATCGTCGCTGGCCAAGCGTAGTCAAGAGGGGTGGTTGTTGTGGGAGACTCAACGTTAAGTTACATTAACTGAAACCTACTGTTGAGTCACAAGCATGATCAGGCCCTCTGATTCGCTTCAGCCAATGCGCCGTCTGATCCGGCAGCTGTCAAAGCTGGCGACTCCAGAACGGTATCTGTTCACTCCGGACGATATGCGGGCACTGGTCCCGGATTTATCTGACAGCGCCTACAAAACCCTACTGAGCCGTGCCGCTGCCGAAGGGCATCTGGCTCGACTCTGTCGCGGGCTCTACCTCTTCGAGCCGGTAAAGCCTGAGTCCGGACTGGTGTTATTCCACGCCGCAGCCCGTCTGCGTGCCAGCCAACTTAACTACATCAGCCTGGAAACCGCCTTGAGCGATCTCGGGGTCATCTCGCAGATCCCGATCAACTGGATCACGCTGATGTCGTCGGGCCGCAGCAGCATTATTTCCTGCGGGAAGTGGGGCACCATCGAGTTTGTCCACACGCGTCAGCGTCCACTGGCGCTCATTGGCAACCTTCGATATGACGCAGCCTGTCGACTATGGCGAGCCTCTGCCGGCCAGGCATTAAGAGACATGAAAGCAGCGAAACGGAAAATGGATTTGATTGATTGGAGTACGGCCAATGAGCTTGTTTGACGCGCTTGTCAGCGAAGCACTTACAAACAGACAGGACCTGGCACCCCTGCGTGTGGTGGTGGAAAAGGAGCTGTTGCATCACGACGTGATGCTGGCCCTGAGTGCCGCCGGGATGCTCGCCAGATTGACCTTCATTGGCGGCACCTGTCTGCGTGCCTGCTATGGCTCCAATCGTTTGAGCGAGGATCTGGACTTCACCGGAGGGGCTGATTTCGATCGCCAGACGTTTGCCGAGCTGGCTCAGGTATTGATTGACCGCCTGGAATCCAAATATGGACTCCAAGTGCAAATCAGCGAGCCGGTTAGAGAGGAGGGCAACGTCGATACCTGGAAGCTGAAAATTCAGACCCGGCCTGGACGCAAGGATTTGCCCGCGCAACGCATCAACATTGATGTCTGCTCAATCCCCAGCTATCAGCCGCAACCGATGCTGTTGCTCAACCCCTACGGCGTGGACATGGGCACCAGCGGGTTGATCCTGCAGGCCGAGACGCGTGAAGAAATTTATGCCGACAAGATCGTGGCCTTCGCGTTGCGCCCCAATCGCATCAAGAATCGTGACCTGTGGGATATGGTCTGGTTGCGTCAGCAAGGTATAACGCCTGCGCTCGAACTGGTCGGCAGCAAGCTGCGCGACCATCAGTGTGAGGTGCAAGCCTTTATGAAGCTTTTTAAAGAACGCGTGGATCTGTTGCTCAGCGACCCCACCGTGGCGACGGATTTTCGCAAGGAAATGAGCCGTTTTCTCCCTGCTGATCTGGTCTTGCGAACCGTCAATGATCCGGCCTTCTGGACCTTTCTCGTGACGCACGTTCGAAGTCTTTATGCGCCCGTTGAACAGGCGTTGATCGGTTCCATGCCCGGTAACAGCTTCAAGATGTAAACGTGAGGTGCTTACGCTTTCGCCAAGCCCACGCGCATATCCGCTCCACTCGGTTGTTGATACAGACTCAAGCCAAACTCGGGCAGCACCGCCAGCAGGTAATCGAAAATATCGCCCTGCACCCGCTCGTAGTCGCCCCACGCGGTGGTGCGGGTGAAGCAGTAGATTTCCAGCGGAATGCCCTGCGCGGTGGTTTCCATCTGGCGGACCATGCAGGTCATGTCGGGGTGAATGTCCGGGTGGCTGTTGAGGTACGCCAGGGCGTAGGCGCGGAAGGTGCCGATGTTGGTCATCCGCCGCCGGTTGGCCGAGACCTGCGCGACGTTGCCCTGGGCCTCGTTCCAGGCGTGCAGTTCGGCTTGTTTGCGGCCGATGTAATCGGTGAGCAGGTGGACTTGGGTCAGTTGCTGCTCTTCCTCATCGGTCACGAAACGCACTCCGCTGGCGTCGATGAACAGGCTGCGCTTGATCCGTCGGCCACCGGCTTGCTGCATGCCGCGCCAGTTTTTGAAGGATTCGGACATCAGGCGCCACGTAGGGATCGACACGATGGTCTTGTCGAAATTCTGCACTTTGACCGTGTGCAACGTGATGTCCACCACATCGCCATCGGCGCCGACTTGCGGCATCTCGATCCAGTCGCCGACCCGCAGCATGTCGTTGCTGGTCAGCTGCACACTGGCGACGAACGACAGCAGGGTGTCCTTGTAGACCAGCAGTATCACCGCCGACATGGCGCCCAGCCCGGACAGCAGTAACAACGGCGAGCGGTCGATCAGCGTGGCAACGATGATGATGGAGGCAAAGATGTACAGGATCATTTTCGCCAGTTGCACGTAGCCCTTGATCGAGCGGGTGCGGGCGTGGTCGGTGCGGGCGTAGATGTCTAGCAGGGCGTTGAGCAACGCGCCGACGGTGAGCATGAAGAACAGGATGGTGAAGGCCAGGGCGATGTTGCCCAGCACTTGATGGGTGGTGGCGCTCAGGTCCGGCACCAGGGTCAGGCCGAACTGAATGATCACCGACGGCACGGCTTGCGCCAGACGGTGAAAGACCTTGTTGTGCAGGAAGTCCCTGACCCAGAACAGCGCCGGCTGGCGACTGAGCATTTTTACGGCATATAGGATGACATAGCGCGCCAGCCGGCCCAGTGCCCACGCTGCGATGAGCAGCAGGAACAGCCCCAGGCTCGCGCGCAATACGGGCTGCTGTTCAAGAAGTCCCCAGAACGCCTGCGCGCGCAGCCATAGCGATTGAGTGTCCATGCGGTGCCTTTCTCCTGTGGAAAAAACGGGGGCGCGATTACAGCATTGTTCGGCGCCGTTCTGCAGCGCTGGCCAAATTCGGTAACAAAATAAGGGGTCCGAGGTAAAGAAACTCGGCCTCGGCCTCCGAAACCGGTAACCTATGCGACTGTTTTTTTGTATTTCGCCGAGGTAACACCCGTGTTCTCCCAATTCGCCCTGCACGAACGCCTGCTAAAAGCTGTGGCCGAACTCAATTTCGTCGAGCCTACGCCTGTGCAAACAGCGGCTATTCCGCTGGCGCTCGAAGGGCACGATTTGCGGGTGACGGCGCAAACCGGCAGCGGCAAGACTGCCGCATTCGTATTACCGATGCTCAATCGCCTGATGGGCCCGGCCAAGGTTCGCGTCGATATCCGCGCCGTGATCCTGCTGCCCACCCGTGAGCTGGCGCAACAGACGCTCAAGGAAGTCGAGCGTTTTTCCCAGTTCACCTTCATCAAGGCCGGCCTGATTACCGGCGGCGAGGACTTCAAGGTCCAGGCCGCCATGTTGCGCAAGGTGCCCGACATTTTAATCGGCACGCCGGGGCGTCTGCTCGAACAGTTGAACGCCGGCAACCTGGACCTCAAGCACGTTGAGTTGCTGGTCCTCGACGAAGCAGACCGCATGCTGGACATGGGGTTCGCCGAAGACGTCGAGCGTCTGGCCGGCGAATGCGCCAACCGTCAGCAAACCATGTTGTTCTCGGCCACCACTGGTGGTTCGGGCCTGCGGGAAATGATCGGCAAGGTGCTCAAAGATCCACAGCACTTGCAGGTCAACAGCGTCAGCGAGCTGGCCGCCGGTACACGTCAGCAGATCGTGACCGCCGACCACAACGTGCACAAAGATCAAATCCTCAACTGGCTGCTGGCCAATGAGAAGTATCAGAAAGCGATCATCTTCACCAACACCCGAGCCATGGCGGACCGCCTGTATGGCCGTCTGGTGGCGCTTGAGTACAAAGCGTTCGTGCTGCACGGCGACAAGGACCAGAAAGACCGCAAGCTGGCCATCGACCGCCTGAAGCAGGGCGGCGTGAAGATTCTGGTCGCGACCGATGTGGCGGCGCGCGGTCTGGACGTCGACGGCCTGGACATGGTCATCAACTTCGACATGCCACGCAGCGGCGACGACTACGTGCACCGCATTGGTCGCACAGGCCGTGCGGGCGGCGAAGGGCTGGCAATCTCGCTGATCTGCCATGGCGACTGGAACCTGATGTCCAGCGTCGAGCGTTACCTCAAGCAGAGCTTCGAGCGCCGCGTCATCAAGGAAGTCAAAGGCACCTACGGCGGACCGAAGAAGGTCAAGGCGTCGGGCAAGGCGGTCGGCGTAAAGAAGAAAAAGACCGACGCCAAGGGTGACAAAAAGAAGACGGCCTCCAAAGGCCCGACCAAGCGCAAGTCGCAGAACCGGCCCAAGCCTGATTCGCTGGTGAGCAGCGACGGCATGGCACCGCTGAAGAAGCGCAAGACCGAAGCGCCTGCTGCTGAGTAGCACCGCACACCTGTAGGAGCGAATTCATTCGCGAAAAGCCGGTTCACTCGACTCGACAGGTCGGCTGATACCGCTTCGCGAATTCATTCGCTCCTGCAGTGCTAACCCCGTCTCAACCGTTTGCCTTCTTCGCCGCCTCATCCATCTCTCGCAATCGCTGATCAATCAACTGGCACTTGTCCGGCACGTCCTTGCTGGCGGTCTCTAGGTGCATGTCCTTGATCTCTTGATTGAGCTCCCTGGCCTTGGTCGGGTTCTGCTGCGTCAGCTTCTGCACCTCCTGGGCCAGTTGTTCGCGTTTGGCTTGCGCCTCTTCCGGCGTGCACGCCCAGACCGGCACAGCGGTCATCAGCGCCAGCGCGGCGATAATGCTCATCAGGGTTTTCATGGGTGGCTCCGTGTCCTTTGCGGGCTTATAAAATTGAGCGCGCAGGGCGCTTGAAAGTTCTGGACCGTCCGGCTCCCGCGCTGAACGGCAGGCGTGGCGCTCGGTCTCACCTTCAGAGCGTCACCACCCGATGACCGGACGTCACGGGTCATTCATCCCTGCTGGAGGTTAAACATGGCTAATAAATATAACTGGGACCTGATCGAGCGCTTGCTGCATGAGGTGCAAAACAGCGCCGATGACAGTTTCAAACCGCGCAAGTACGCCGAAGACTATGCGGCTGCCAAGGGCGCGGACGGGGAGGAGGTCGGCAACCTCGACACCCTGAAGATGGAAGCGGCCAACTACGAGGCGGTGCTGTTCAGAAACGGCTTCATCGAATCGCGGCCGGAAGAGCAGGGCGGCAACGGCGAAAACTTTGTGCTGACGGCAAGGGGCGCGAGCCTGCTGGCGATGATCGACAGCAGCATCCCCGGCGACAACCACCCGCGTCAGGTGCTGGACGATCAGGACGATGCGCTGGCGCCGGAGACCTTTGATGAGGTCGCGTCAAAAGCGCAGATTGCGGGCGGCTCTATCTAAGCGGCCACCCTCTGTAGGCACGAACTTGTTCGCTCCTACATTTCAACGAGCCAGGCTGGCAGCCTTCAAACAGCCCAGCTCGGTGAAGTCCTTGCGGGTATCGGCGATTTTCTGCAACAGCTTTTGTTGCTGCTCCGGGGTGTTCTCAGCGACGAGGTCCACCAGCAGCGAAATCGCCGCCTGCTCGGTTTTGTCATACGCCTGTCGGTACTCAGGCGTCCAGAACGTCTCCCGGTCCTGCAGCAGCCTGGCGATCTTGCCGTCGAAGTCGGGTGCCTGACGCTGCTTCACCGTACTGATCAATTGCCCCTGCCAATGGGCGCGGTTCTCGATCCATAGCCGATTCTGCTCCCCAAGCGACGCCGACCACTGCTGCACCCGCGCCTGCTGTGCCGGGTTCAGCTTTCCAATCCAGGGGTTCAGGCGCTTTTCCATCCGTTCGGTACGGTCGCTGATCTGCTCATTCAGCGGCTGGTCTACGAATTCGGCTTCGTGTTTGCGCAAGTCCTTGGCGAACGCTTCCTGCATTTCAGCCACCTGCTTGTCGTCCAGTTGCTTGAGCAGCTCGACAGCCGACGGCGTGATTTCGCGGGAAATCGTGGCGATCGCCTGCTTGGCCTCGGCCGTGCGCGCGGTGAGTTGAGCCTGGTTGACCTGCTGGGTCTGGACCATGTGCTCAAGGCGATCAAGCCATGCGAGATAATCGGGAATCTGCGTGGTGCAGTGCCAGCTGAGATGCTCCTTGAGGCGCTCGTTCAGCCAGTCTTTTTGCGTGGTGTTCATGTCCAGGTAGTCGTTGAGCGACCACGGAATGATGACGTCCAGATGACGATAAGCCAGACCGACACGGCTGCATCCGGTCATGAGCATCAGGGTTAACAACAAACAGATAAAAGTTCTGACCCGGTGGTGCATGACGGCTCCCTGGCGCATTGGACTTCTCGTATAGAGCCGAGGATACCCTGCCAGTTCAGCCTACTGTGTCAGCCAGTCAGAAAAACGAGCGAACCACTTTCAGCGTCACGGTGCTTTCGCAATAGGTGTTGTGCCCGCTGTACGCACCGCAGTCCGCGCCGGTGAGGCTTGAACCGCTGTACATCAGGTTCATGTCCATGCCCATCAACGGACGCGAGACGTTGAACGACCAGTCGTTATACGCGCCGATCATGCCGCCGCCGTCGATGGCGGTGGGGGTGTCCAACTGGTGATTGCCGTACTGCATGCGCAGGTCCAGGCCCAGCGGAACGATGCCGCCCAGGTCCAGGAACAACGTGCTGTCCTGGCGTCCGGCGTCGTTGGCGAAGGCCGTGCCGATGCGGCTGTCGAAAATCCGGAAGCCGGCATACAGCTCGTGACTGTCGAGCTGATCGGTATTGGGGTAGCTGTAACGAATAACGCCCAGTTCATAACCGAGCGTTTTGTCGAAGGGCTTTTTGAAGCCCATATAGGAATCGACTTCCAGCGTGCTGTCAGGCGCGATGCCCGCGTTGGGCGACCACTGGCCGAAGTAGAAACCGCTGTTGTGCGTCAGGTCCAGCCCGCCGTGGAAGGCCGAGTCGCCGCCGGTGGGCGTGACCAGCCCTTGGGCCATGGTCCGGCTGGGCGTGGTCCCGAGCTTGAGGCTGAAATCACCGAGCTCTCGTTCGATGAGCTGGGCCGAGGCTGTCTGGCAAACCAGCAACGTACTGGCGATCAGTGCGAGATAGCGAGCATTGGGCATGCTTCACTCCTTGGGTTTTACAGAGGAGTGGATGTAAAGGTGTCGAATCGATAATACCGGGGGGGCTCGATAGGAACCGCGAGCTAGAGCCTCGCCAGCATACCGGCTGACGAAGGCATCAACCGACCGCTGGTCGATTCACTACAAGAAACTGGAACTTCGCGTTCAGTTCTTCGCAGAGATCAGGGCGTTAACTACCACCAGCGCCTGCGGATAAGACGGGTATCCGCTCTTGGCGACATCCAGCTGATCGTACTGTGCGCGGTAGGCGCGCGCCTTTTCCTGATCCAGCATCCCGCTCAGCTGGGCCAGCAGTGCAATGGCCAGCGGGTAATGGTGAGCGGCCGATTCCTGCAGCAGCGCCGTGCTGTTTGATGCATCGCCGTGCTGCCGAATCAACAGGACCGCCTGGTAAAACCCGGCCTCGCCGGACGTGTCGTCCCTGGCCGCGCGTTGCAACAACGCTTGCGCCAGTTCGTAGTCTTCCTCGCGTCGCTCGCTGATGATGACCTTGGCTTGAATCATGTCGTTCTGGTAAAGAAGGTGCTCGGTTCGGCAAGGGCTGCCAGGAACCGTGGTGTCACAGCCATGCGTCGCGCAACCGCCCAGACAAAGTAATGCACTGAAAATGATCCATGTTTTCATGTTGGATTCCGCAGGGGGTGTCTGGTCTCGGAACAGGCGGGTCAATCGACGGGCCCGTTGTCATGGTCGCCAGGCAGTGGCGTATGACGAGACAGTAAAGCAGAGCTTTTTTGAAGCGAGGATCGATTGCCCTGGCGCCTTGTGGTCAAAGCGCCTAGAGATCGACAGCTGGAGCGGGGGAAAATTACTTTTTGCCGAGGGAGATTTGCTTGGACGGGCCGAAGGTCTGGCCGCTGACGCCTTTTGCAATCTGTTGGATCTCGCCGCCGGATTTCAGGAAAGCTGCAATTTGCGCATTGATCGAGTCGCTGGTTTCAACGGCTGGAGCTGGCTTGGCTTTCGAGTTGGATGCTTTTACACGCATGGCTGCTATTAACCTATATAAAATTAATACGGCCGGCCATTCTATCCGAAGCGCCCGACAATTGCTTGGCTAATATCCCCGCGCGCCAAGTGCCTGGCAGAAGCCCAAGCGCCGTTCATCTGCCGCTGCACCCCGCTAACGCACTGTTTTAATTGCCAAGTTCAATCCGGCAACAGCGCCGTTTATTCCGCGGGGGTGACGAATCACGCGGCACACCACCTGACGAATGGCCTCCAATTTTTGACGTCGCCGTCGACCATGCGCAGCAACGCCTTGATTTTCCTGAGCCGGTTACCCTGGTCTGCGATTCGCAACGGGCGGCGGTCATCGGTTCGGCAAAACTCGGGTAGAATGCCGCCCACGTAACGAGGGTATTTGAACATGGCTCTAATCGGGCGCTACAACAGTTTGCAAGTGGTTAAACATACCAACTTTGGTTTATATCTGGATGGCGCACAGGACGGCGAAATATTGCTGCCCAATCGCTATATCCCCAAAGATATTCCCAGCGAAGATGAAGACTGGCTCAACGTTTTTATTTATCTGGACAGTGACGACAAACTGATCGCCACCACTGAAAAGCCGAAAGTGCAGGTCGGTGATTTCGCCAGTCTTAAAGTCGTCGAGGTCAACAGCATCGGCATCTTCCTGGACTGGGGTTTGCCCAAGGATCTGTTGCTGCCTTACTCCGAAGAAAGACAGCCACTCAAGGCGGGCGACTACTGCGTGGTGCATGTCTATCTGGACAAACACACCCGCCGTATCACCGCCACCAGCCGGCTTGATCGCTACCTGGACAAAGTGCCCGCCAACTACAAGATCGGCCAGGAAGTTGACCTGCTAGTGGCCGAAGCCACGGACATGGGCTTCAAGGCCATCATCAACAACAAGCACTGGGGCCTGATCCACAAGAACGAAGTGTTCAAGTTTCTGCGGCCGGGCAAGGAAGAGAAGGGTTACATCAAGGAAATCCGCTCAGACGGCAATATCAGCCTGAGCCTGCAACCGGTGGGTGAACAGGCCGCCAGCAGCCTGAACTCCAAGATTCTGGCCAAGTTGCGCGAGAACAACGGCACCTTGCCGGTCAGCGACAAGAGCGATCCGCAAGTGATCAGCAATCTGTTCGGCGTCAGCAAAGGCAACTTCAAAAAGGCCATTGGCGCGTTGTACAAGCAAGGCGAAATCGTGATTCACGCCGACCGCATCGAGCTGGTTTAAACCCCTTCGCCCGACTGAGCGCGTTCGCAACAGCGGCGGGTCATGTAAATGGCCCGCCACGTGCTGATCTGCACCTACTTCTGCACAAACCCTGCAAAACTCACGTTCGCGCCAGTCGGGCGCGCATCTCGCAAGTAAGCATCCTTGTCAGCGCTCAGTTCCAGGCTGACGGTGGATTTGCGCTTGCCCTCGTTACGCACCACCAGACCTTCCAGGTGCTCGCGCATGAACGCGGTGGTGACTTTCAAGTGCAGCAACTCATCGCTGGCCGGGTTGTGCATCAGCAAGTGCAGCCATTCGTATTGCCCGACTTGCAGGCGGGTCACCGGGATGTCGAACCACCAGATGTTGCGGTTGGTATTCAGCACCGCGAAATGGGTGTTGTTGGTGCCGAGCACGGCGCTGCCCAAATCCTTGTTCCGGCGTGCGATGGCCTGGGTTTTGTCGAGTTTCATGTTGTTCCCGTGGATATGCGTTTCAGTCGCGCATTCTCGGGGGTTGCACGGCAAACATAAAGCCGAAATTGTCGGGCCCGTTGAAATGCGTCGGGTTTTGCCGAATGCACGACCTGACGAACTGTCGACAAAATAATTGAAACCTTCGCTGAAAAGGGCAGGTCAATCATTACGTCGAGGTTATGACACCTGATTCTTACCCAGGAGACATCCCATGAGCAGCACTGGCGATAAAGTAAAAGGCATGGCTAATGAAGCCGTTGGTAACGTCAAGCAAGGCGTTGGCAAGGCGACTGACAACGATAAACTGCGCGCTGAAGGTAAAGCCCAGGAAATCAAAGGCGAAACCCAGCAGAAAGTTGGCGAAGCCAAAGATGCCGTGAAAAAAGGCATCGACAAGGTCTGATGACCTGCGCCATCACGCCAGGCGTGCGGGCGCGAACAATCAGCAAACGCGATAACGGCTGTCTTCGGATGGCCGTTATGCTGTCTGGCTATCGCGTGCTGCACATATTTCCAGGGTCGCCACACTGGCCGACTTAGGGTAAAAAGCCCGCCCACGCGGCTGGCAATTGGAATTTCACAGCGTTTGCCCGCTCGTATAGGTAAATGTGCTTAGCGACGTTGCGAAAGGAGACGCCATGATTTTCCCGGATTTGCGCCAACTGCCTGTCATGAAGGTATTGGTCAGGACGGTCAAAGAATTTCTCGATGACGAAATGCCGACTTATGCGTCGGCACTTGCGTATCAGATGCTGTTTTCGTTGTTCCCGTTTCTGTTGTTTCTCATCGCGTTGATTGGCTTCCTGCACCTGCCGGACTTTTTTTCCTGGCTGCGTCTGCAATCTGAATTCGTGCTCCCGCCTCAGGCGCTGGAGCAGGTCAACCCGGTTATTGACCAACTCCAGCAGTCCAAGGGTGGGCTGTTGTCGATTGGTATCTTCATTGCCCTGTGGACCGCATCGGCCGGTGTTCGCTTGCTGATGAGCGCAATGAACGCCGCCTACGATGTGGTGGAAGCGCGTCCGGTCTGGAAGCGTATTCCGCTGTCGGTGCTCTACACCGTGGGTATCGCCGGCATGATGCTGGTGGCTGCTGCCCTGATGGTGACCGGCCCGCAGGTCATGAGCTGGCTGGCCGCGCAGATCGGCCTTGAAGATTTCATCGTCACCTTATGGACGATCCTTCGCTGGCCGCTGATCATCCTGCTGCTCATGGTGTCGGTCGCGTTGATGTATTACGTGATGCCGGATGTGGAGCAGAAATTCCGCTTCATCACACCCGGCTCGGTGCTGGCGGTGGTGGTGTGGATCGTTGCATCGCTGGGCTTCGCCTACTACGTCAAGACGTTCGCCGACTACAACGCCATGTACGGCAGCATCGGCGCGATCATCGTGCTGCTGTTGTACTTCTACATCTCAGCGGCCGTGTTGCTGCTCGGTGCTGAAATGAATGCCGTGATCGAACACATGTCCGACGAAGGCAAGGACAAGGGCGAGAAGGTCGAAGGCGACGGCGGCGTTGATTCGACACACACCCAGCCGGTGTCGGGCCTGGGCCGCGACCACAGCCATGATCATGACCCGGAACTGCAGCCCGTGCTCAAGGCGGACAAGTCTTAACGACGTTTATGGCAGGATGTGTCTGCGCGCGTTGCCTTCGGGCGGTGCCGTGCATTCCGATAACAGGCAAGGGCCATTATGATTCATGAAATTCTGAAGATGGGTGATGAGCGGCTGCTGCGTATTGCGCCGCCGGTGCCCGAATCGATGTTCGGCTCGCCCGAGCTGAAAACCCTGATCGCCGACATGTTTGAAACCATGGAAAGTGTCGGTGGCGTCGGCCTCGCCGCGCCGCAGATTGGCGTGGACCTGCAACTGGTGATCTTCGGCTTCGAGAGCAGCGAACGCTACCCCGATGCTGAAGCCGTGCCGCAGACCATCCTGCTCAATCCGCTGATCACGCCGCTGGAACAGACCCTCGAACAAGGCTGGGAAGGCTGCCTGTCAGTCCCCGGCCTGCGTGGCGTCGTGGATCGCTTCGAACACATCCGCTACGAAGGTTTCGACCCGGACGGCAACCGCATTCAGCGCATCGCCCATGGTTTTCATGCACGGGTGGTGCAGCACGAATGCGACCACTTGATCGGTCGCCTTTACCCCTCGCGCATTACCGATTTCAGCCGTTTCGGTTACATCGACGTGCTGTTTCCGGGCATGGACCCCAACGCCGACGAGTGAGTCGGCGTTTCAGTGTGCGGCCGGTTTGACGAAGCGAAGCGTCATCCGGTCCGACTCACCAATGGCCTGGTATTTCGTCCGATCCTTTTCCCCCAGCACCAGTGCCGGCGGCAGCGTCCAGACGCCGTCGGGGTAATCCTTGGTGTCCTTGGGGTTGGCGTTGATTTCGCTTTCTCCTACCGGTTTGAACCCCGCGTCCGTCGCCAGTTTGATCACATAATCGGTCGGCAAATAGCCATTGCTCAGGTTCTGCGCGGCCGTTGTTCCGGCCTTGGCGCGGTGGTCGACGATGCCCAGCGTGCCACCCGGCTTAAGCACCTCGTAGAAGCTTTTGAAGGTCGCGACTTCAGTCTTGGCATCGGTCCAGTTGTGCACGTTACGGAAGGTCAGCACCGCGTCGGCTGACGCGGGTTTGCCGAGCACGGGCTGCTGCGGGTTGTAATCAATGATCTGCGCCTTGCCGTAACGCGCGGGGTCGGCGGCGAATTTCCGCGAGAGCGTGTCGAAGCCGCGCTTCGCGTCATCGCTGGTGCCAGGGGCAACCACGGCGGCGATGTAGTGGCCTTTGTCCTTGAGCAATGGCGCAAGAATCTCGCTGTACCAGCCGTTGCCGGGCGTGATCTCGATCAGGGTCTGGTCATCGCGAACGCCAAAGAATTGCAGCGTCTGTTCAGGGTGGCGGTATTGATCCCGGGCACTGTTCTGCGGCAATCGCCAATCGCCAATCGCCGGCCAGGACCTTGGCGAATTGCTCATGGCTGATGTTGGAGGCCGGCGGGGCGTCGGCGGCGCAGACCAGCGTTGACCCGAGCAGCGCGGCCAGCGAGCAAGCGATAAGCGTCTTCTTCATGGTCGTCCCGTAAGCGTGGAGAGTGATGCCCGAGGCTAGCACGCGGGTTTGCGTTTGGGGCGGCCGCTTTTTGCAGCCCACCCTTAGCGTGGCGGCCTGCACATCGCGATCAGCGGTTTGGTCCTGGTGTAAGTGGTGAAGCGCACGGCCAGGGCTTCGGGCAGACGTTGCGTTAACAGCGACATCCTTTCGAAGCGCACCCGACGGTAGAAGTCCTCCATTTCGGGGTCGCAGAACAACCAGACCTTGCCCTCGACCTCATCGGTCGCCGCCTCAATCAGCCGCGCCGCTAGGCCTTGACCTCGCCGTTCCGGCGCCACGAACAGGCCTGTCAGCCAGTGCCCGCCGTACACCGGCGTCAGGCACAACGCTGCAATAATCACCGGATCCTTGATCACCCACGCCTGTGCCAGACCCTTGCAGCGCATGGCCGAACGGTGAGCACGGTAAAAGCGGGCCAGCATAGGGCGGGCGATGTTGGGCAGTGCGTGAGGGTTCATGGAGGAGGTCGCAGGCGTGGGTGGCATTTGGGGTTTCGTTCTACCGCCATAACCAATCGGTCTACAAGATTTTCCTGCGCCGAGGCACAACCCGGTATCCGCCCCGATGCAGGAACTGCCCATGCCCAACTACCTCGATGACCGCCAGCGCCAGGACATTCACCGTCTGCGCGCAAGCTTTACCGGCCGCACGGAATGGCCGACCTGGTTGTTGCTCGCGGGGGTGTATGGCGCCTGGTTCGGCGTGTTGCTGCTGAGCCCGCGCCTGGGCGTCTGGCCGACCACGCTGGTGATGATTCCGTTGCTGGTGCTGTGGATGTCGCTGCAACACGAACTGCTGCATGGCCACCCGACGCGCTTTTTGTGGCTGAACAAAGCCTTGGGTTATGCGCCGTTTGCCGTCTGGTACCCCTACACGCTGTATCGCGACACCCATCTTGAACACCATCGCGACGAAGACTTGACCGTGCCCGGTCTGGACCCGGAAAGCCGATACCTGAGCCAGTCCCGCTGGGCGAGCATGCGTGGGGTGTCGCGGCTGCTGCGCTGGGCGGATAAAACCCTGCCGGGCCGTGTGCTGTTGGGTGCACCGCTGGCGTTGGCGGGCCTGGTTGTCAGCGAAAGCAAACGCTTGCTGGGCGGCGAGCGTAAGGCGTGGCTGATGTGGTCCACCCACGGCGGGTTTGCGGCGCTCATGTTCTGGTTTATCGCGCACTTCAGCGCGCTGTCGCCCCTGCATTACGTGGCGTTGATTGCGCTGCCGGCACTGGCGGTGTCGATGGTCCGCTCCTATTACGAACATCGGCCGAGCGAGCATCCGGAGCAGCGCACGGTGATCAACGAAGCCTCGTGGCCCTGGAGCTGGCTGTTCCTGCATTTGAACCTGCATCTGGTGCATCACGACCTGCCGGGTCTGGCGTGGTATTACATGCCAGCGGTGTACCGCGACCGGCGGGAACAGTGGCTGGCGCGCAGCGGATTTTTTCTGGTGCAGGGATACGGTGAACTGTTTCGCCTTCACAGCCTCAATCCTATCGACAGCCCGCAACATCCCTACGTCTGATCTGGAAGATGCCCACATGCCCCAAGGTTTCGCCGAACTGCAGATGTACGTCGCCCCTGCGCGGGTGCGTGAGGCGCAGGCGCGCTGGCTGGCGCGTATTCTTGAGCATCTGAGGGCCACGCGGTCCACGGCTGATGCGCCGGACCTCAAGGCTTTGTGGCTGTCCGACGATCTGCTGCTGACGCAAACCTGCGGCTATCCGCTGATGACGCAACTGCGTGGCCGGGTTCAGGTGGTGGGGCGCCCGGTCTTCAACTTGCCGCACAGCAGTGAAGGCGCCCATTGCAGTCTGTTGCTGGCGCGTGACGACGATGCGCGGCGCGAGCTGATCGATTTTCGTGGCAGCCACGGGCTGATCAACAGCGAGGACTCCAACTCCGGGATGAACCTGTTCCGGCACACCCTGGCGCCGTTGCAGGTGGACGGGCGCTTTTTCGGTCAGGTCTCTCTCACCGGCGGCCACCGCGACAGCCTCCGTTGGCTCAGAGAAGGGCGCGGCGATCTGGCTGCCATCGACAGCGTGACCTACGACTACCTGGCGCGGGACAGCAGCGATGAGTTGGCGGGTTTGCGTATCGTCACCCAGACCGCGCTCAGCCCGTGTTTGCCGTACATCACGCGGCTGGGCGCTGACCCCGAGGTGATTCGCGCGGCCATGAACACGGCGCTGCGGGAGTTGCCGGAGGTGGCTTGCGCTCTGGCCATCCGCGAGGTTATGCCAGCGAGCGAAGCCGATTACCAGATGCTGCTCGATTACCAGCAGCACGCCGTAGATTTTGGATTGCCAAACCTCCTGTAGGAGCTGACGACCAGCGGGAGGCTCCGGGGTCGCGCTCGACCGATGCGGTGTGTCAGGTGTACCGCAATCGCAGCCTCGCACGGGCTCGTCAGCTCCTACAAAAGCGGTGTTCCATATATTCGATATGGGAATATACATTGCACATTTAACTATTTTTAATGCATAAACAGCCTTGCTACGATGACGCCACCGGTACCCCGGCGAGAACAAGAAACCATCGTTCAAGGACGCCTTATGCCTGCCGTCGACCCCACTCACCGCGAACTCGTCAGCCGTCTGTTCGCCAGCCATTACACCTGGCTGTGTGAGCGCTTGCGTCGGCATCTGGATTCTGCGGCCTGCGCCGAAGACATCGCCGCCGAGACCTTCACCCAATTGCTCGTCTCGCCCAACGTAGTGCCCATCCGCGAGCCCCGCGCGTTGCTCACCACCATCGCGCAGCGTTTGCTGTATCAGCGCTGGCGTCGCCGTGACCTGGAACGCAGTTATTTCGATGAACTGAGCGTCATCGACGACAGTCACAACCCGTCGCCTGAGTATTTGGCCCAGGCGATTGAAACCCTGAGCCGCATCGACCGCCGGCTGAACCGCTTGCCGGCCAAGGTCAAGGCGACGTTTCTGCTGTCCCGTGACAACGGCCTGACCTACCCGCAAATCGCCCGCGAACTGGGTATTTCCCAGCGCTCGGTCAGCGTTTACATGGGGCAGGCGCAGACCTGCTGTCAGCGCGCGTGCCTGGAATGACGCGATGGCTGTGCTACAAACAAGTGAGCCTTCTCACCTCATGAACCCACGAGAGACGACCATGACATCGATCAAAAAACTGCTGGGTGGTTCGCTGCTGGCGTTGGCAGTCCTAGCGCATTCGGCGCACGGCGCGGACAAGACCACGCCCATCCTGTTCGGCGACATCACGTGGGAAAGCGGCAGCCTGATCACTGAGATCCTGCGCACCATCGTCGAGAAGGGCTACGGCTACCCCACCGACACATTGCCCGGCAGTACCGTCAGCCTAGAGGCGGCGCTGGCGAAAAACGACATTCAAGTCATTGGCGAAGAATGGGCCGGCCGCAGCCCGGCGTGGGTCAAGGCGGAATCGGAAGGCAAAGTGTTTGGCCTGGGCAACATCGTCAAAGGCGCGACCGAGGGCTGGTACGTGCCGGAGTTCGTGATCAAGGGCGACGCGGCGCGCAATATCAAACCGTTGGCGCCTGATCTGAAATCGGTGGCCGACCTGCCCAAATACAAGGACGTGTTCAAGGACCCGGAATCGCCGGGCCAGGGACGCTTCCTCAACAGCCCGTCCGGCTGGACCTCGGAGATCGTCAACACCCAGAAGCTCAAGGCGTACAAGCTGACCGACAGCTATGTGAACTTCCGCACCGGTTCCGGCGCGGCACTGGATGCCGAGGTGAGTTCGTCCATTCGTCGCGGGCAGCCGGTGTTGTTCTACTACTGGTCACCGACGCCGCTGCTGGGGCGCTTCAAGCTGATCAAGCTGGAAGAGCCGCCGTTCAGTGAAACCGCCTGGAAAACCCTGTCCGACGCCAGCAACCCGAACCCCATCGGCAGCGCCTCGCTGGCCGCGCACCTGGCCATCGGGGTGTCCGAACCGTTCCACAAGCAGTATCCGGAACTGGTGACGTTCTTCGAGAAGGTCGATCTGCCGATTGATCAGTTGAACAAGACCCTGGGCGACATGAGCGAGAAACGCCAGGAGCCGGATGCAGTGGCCAAGAGCTTCCTGAAAGACCACCCGGAAATCTGGAGCGCCTGGGTGCCGGCCGACGTAGCGAAGAAAGTGTCGGCGGGTTTGTAAATCAGGTTTGGACGAACACCACTCTGTAGGAGCGAACTGGTGCGCGAAGCGGTGTAGCTGACCCACCGCGCCGGGCTTTTCGCCAACCAGTTGGCTCCTACAGGGGGATGCGTCATTCCCTCCCTTCCATTCCCCGCTGGCAACCCCGCGCCCTGTACGCCATCATCACGGCTGTCAATTCGACTGACGCCGAGGCGACCCTTATGAGCATTCACCATTCCGCGCTGCGCACCGAGCGCCTGATCCTGCGCGAACTCACCGGCGACGACACCCCTGACCTGGCTCGCATTCTCGGGGACGCCGAAGTCATGCGCCATTCGGTACGCGGGGTCATGTCCGCGCAGTCCACCGGCGAATTTATCGAATGGTGCCGACAGTCCTACCGCGAGCACGGCTAAGGCCCGATGGCCGTCGTGGACAAATCCACATCAACCTTGGCCGGCTTCTGCGGTCTGAATGCTGAGCGCGTGGACGGCGCCGACGAGGTCGAGATCGGCTATCGACTGGGCACGGCGTGGTGGGGCCGGGGGATGGGCACCGAAGCGGCACGCGCCACACTGAACCACGCGTTCGGCCGACTGGGCATCGACTCGCTGATCGCCATCGTCGAGCCCACCAACGGGGCGTCGGTCAAAGTCATTCAGAAACTCGGGTTCAAGGGCTTCATTCACAGCCAGTACCATCGACGGGGCGTCAGGATCTACCGGATGACCGAGCAGCAGTGGTCCGCCGCACGCAGTCAGCCGAACTGATTTCGTCACGCACACCGTTCGATCACATGGCAAAACAGGTGTCGCCTGCTAGTTTCAGCGAACAGCCAGTGAATTAACCCACGATAAAAAATGGCCGGGGAGAGGACATGGGGTATTGCAGAACCGCTGCATCGAAGGTGCTGAGCGCGACGTTGAGCGCGTTGTTCTGCCTGATGCTGAACGCGCCGCTTCACGCGCAGGCCGAAGAGACAGCGCCTGATCCTGCCCTGATCTTCGTGCAGGACCACCACTTGGGGGAAAGCCTGGGCTGGCTCGGTTATCAGGTCGCTTCGCGCACGGTGACCTTCGCCACCATCGTCGAAACCGTGGGCCGCACCGAGGCGCAGACGCTGGTGCAGGACGAATTGAAGAGCCTGCAGCCGCAGTATCAAGTGGAATGGGACCGCAACCTTGCGGCAGCTTACGCTCAATCGTTCACGCCCGATGAACTGCAGCAGCTCAACGTCGGCGAGCCTGCCGAGCCGTTGGCCAATAAATTCCGCAACAAGCAACGCGACGTCGGGATGGACATGAAGGGCCGGTCAAGCGAGCTGCTCAAGGTCTACGTGTCGACGGCGCTGGACAGTGCACTGAAAAAAGCCAAGCCTTGACGGCGCCACACCACCCAGCGGCGGCGACACTCAATTTGTGAAGACGAGGGAAAGACCATGGATCCATTCATGCAAGCGGCCATCGACGAGGCGCAAAAGGGATTGGCCGAGGGCGGCATTCCGATTGGCTCGGTGATCGTCCACGATGGCAGGATCATCGGCCGTGGCCACAACCGCCGGGTCCAGGAAGGCAGTGCGATCAAGCACGGCGAAATGGACGCGCTGGAAAATGCCGGACGCCAGCCGGCCAGGGTCTACAAGGACGCGACGCTCTACACCACCCTGTCGCCGTGTGCGATGTGCAGCGGCGCGATCCTGCTGTACGGCATTCGCAAAATCATCGTCGGCGAAAACCAGACCTTCATGGGCGAAGAAGATCATTTGCGCTCACGGGGCGTGCAAGTGGACGTGCTGCACGACGCCACCTGCGTCGCGCTGATGACCCGGTTCATTGCCGACAAGCCTGAATTGTGGAATGAGGATATTGGTGAGTGACACCTGAATTCTGTAGGAGCGAATTTATTCGCGAAGGCTGTTCAGTGGATAGAGATGCATGGGCACACCGACGTCTCGCGAATAAATGCGCTCCTACAGGGTGTTTCGCACTTCTTGCCCCTTGCATGCTGTCCACAATCACTTCACCGGCCGTCACACAACCAACGTCAACCACGCCGACGCCAGCAACAGCAACGCCATGACCTGATTGAAGCGCTGCATGCCCTGCGCCGAGCGCACGAATCGAGCGGCGTAGGTCCCCAGGCACGCCCAGAGGGTCAGGCAGGGGATGGCGATCAGGAAGAACGCCAGCGACAGCCACATCACCCGCACCATCCGATCCCCGTCGGTGCCGGCAAACACGCTGACCACCGCCACGGCCATCATCCACGTCTTGGGGTTGACCACCTGCAAGGCAGCGGCGCCCCACATGCCCAGGCGTCGCTGCGCAGCGTTCGTGTCGAGCGCCTGGGCGGGCGCGCTGAATATCTGCCACGCCATCCACGTCAGCCAGGCGATGCCGATCCACGACATCGCCTTCTGAACCTGCGCGTGACGGGCCAGCACGTCACCCAACCCGGTGCCCACCAGCAACACCAGCAACGCAGCGGCAGCACAGGCGCCCAGGACGATGGGCAGCGTGGTGAGCAGGCCATGCCGCGAACTGTTGGTCAGCACCAGAATGTTGGTGGGGCCGGGGGTGATGGACGCGACGAACGCAAACAGCATGAAGGGCAGTAACTGATCCATGGGACGACTCGGCAAATGATTGATCGGGTATCGATCTTCGCCGCCGTACGGGTCTCAGTCTGGAAGGTTTGAGCAGCGTCTGCGGTAGTCGGCCGGGGTCATGCGGTACGCGCGTTGAAACCAGCGGCCCAGGTGGCTCTGATCGGCAAAACCCAGCGCGGCCGCCACCGCCACCGGCCGCTCGCCCCGGGCCAGCAACCGCCGGGCATTGGCCAGCCGCAGCTGGATCAGGTACGCGTGGGGCGCCAGGCCGAAGGCTGCCTTGAACGCCCGGGTCAGGCGGAAGCGATCCACCCCGGCTTCCCGGGCCAGATCGTCCAGGCCGATGTCTTGGGTCATGTGGCTGTGCAGGTAGTCCCGCGCCCGTTGCGCAACCAACGGCAGGCGCGGGTCGGGGGTGAACTGCGTGCGCCAGTGCAAATGGCGGGTCAGGCTGGACAACAGCGTGTCCAGCGCGGTCTGTCGGACGATGCGGATCTCATCGTTGTGCAGCGCTTCGAATGCATGGACGGTAGCGCTGACCAGGCGGGGGTCGTTGGTCAGGGTGGTGGCAATGCTCAGCTGGCTGGCGCTGGGCATGTGTTCAAACAGGCCGCGCAGTTCGAGGTCCAGCCATTTAGGGTCCAGGTAGAGCGTGCGGTACGTGAAGCCGTCCGCCTGCGGTGCATCGCCATCGTGAATCTCCCCCGGTTCCAGCAAGAACACATGGCCGGGCGTGCTCAGGTGCTTGTGCCGACGGCAGTTGAATTGCTGCACGCCTTGTTCGGTCACCCCCACCAGATAGCTGTCGTGCCAGTGCGGGTCATAGGCATGGCCCTCAAAATGCGCGCGCATGGTCTCGATGCCGGAGAGGGCATCCTGCTTGAGATCGATCCAGTTGCGGTGCGGCATGGCTCCTCACTTGCGCGTGCGCTCTACACAAAGTTGTACCAAACAGCGCATAACCTGTTCGTTTGAATGCCAGCCTGACCCTCGCGAGCCGTTCAAGTCTGGAAGATTCGTGCAACGGCCGATAATCGCGTGGATAGGCCTATTTTATGCACACCCTCGGGGGCATCGCCGCTAGAATGCGCGCTGTTTATTTGCGTGCCCACTCCGTTTCAATGAGGTCGACCATGAGGCAATCCAAGGCCGCCGATCTGGCCACTGTCAGCCGCATCAGTGCCGTTCCGGCGATCCTGCAGGTCGTCAGCGAATTCACCGGCATGGGTTTCGCGGCCGTGGCTCGGGTGACCGACGACACCTGGACGGCCTGCGCCGTGCTCGACAAGCTCGGTTTCGGCCTCAAAGCGGGCGGCGAGCTGGACCTCAAAACGACGCTCTGCAATGAAATCCAAGGCTCGCATCAGCCGATCGTGATCGATCACGTCGCCGAGGACCCGTTGTATTGCCTGCATCACACACCTTTGCTTTATCAATTCCAGAGCTACATTTCCTACCCGGTGTTCCGCGCCGACGGCAGCTTCTTCGGCACCCTGTGCGCCCTGGACCCCAAACCCGCCAAACTCAAAGGCACGGCCATCGAAGCCATGATGGTCTCGTTCGCGCGCCTGTTATCGATTCAGATCGAATACGAAGAAAGCCAGCAGCGAATCGTGGCTGACCTTGCCGCCGAGCGCGAAGTGTCGGAGCTGCGCGAGCAATTCATCGCGGTGCTGGGCCACGATTTGCGCAACCCGCTGTTCGCGATCAACGCCGGTGCTGAAATTCTGCTGCGTCAGCCGCTGGATAACCGCAGCCAGACCGTGGCCCGGCACATCCTGACGTCGGGGCAGCGGGCGGCGCGGCTGGTGGACGACGTGCTGGACTTTGCCCGTGGCCGGCTGGGCAACGGCATCGCGCTGAGCCTGGATCGCTGTTCCCATCTTGATACGTCGTTGCGGCACGTGGTGGCGGAGATTCAGAGCGTTCACCCCGAGCGCGTCATCGAATCCGACATCGCGCCGTTGCCGGACTTCCACTGCGATCCCGGTCGCATGGGGCAGCTGCTCTCCAACCTGGTGGCCAACGCCATTACCCACGGCAGCCACGACACGCCGGTACACGTCCGCGGCGCTGTCGAGCACGACACCTTCGTTCTGCAGGTGATCAATCAGGGCGCCCCCATCCCGCCGGACGTGCAGGCGCAGTTGTTTCAGCCGTACGCGCGTCGCGCCACCGATGCGCCCCAGGCCGGGCTCGGGCTGGGGCTGTACATCGCCAGTCAGATCGCCATTGCCCATGGCGGTCGACTGGACGTGACCTCGACCCGGGAAACCGGCACGGTGTTCACGTTCTGCATGCCGCTGCAAACGGCGTAAACCGCTGACCGGGGCTCACTCGGCCAGATCAAACCCGCAGCGTCCCAGGCATTGCCCGTTAATCAACACGTCTACTTCATGCCGTCCCGCGTAATGCACGCGGGTGGTGAAGTTGCGGATCTGCTGCTCACGGGCGAGGGTCACCGATGCGCCAGGGCCCAGGTCCAGCGTCTTGAGCTTGAACACCTTGGCCGACGTGCCACCCGACTTCTTCACGTAGTGAATGGCGTAGTCAATGATCAGCCGTTGCGCGGTGCTGGCGGTCGAGGTCAGGGTGAATGACAGGCTGATCCGATCGCCGAGGCGGATCGCGTCGGGCGTGACCCCCAATCCGTCGATGTGCACCTGGGCCTGCGCCCCGGCGCCCATGATCGTCAACGCCCGGGCGTCGCCCTTTTTGATCAGCGAACGCAGCGCATGTCGGGCGATCCACGCGGTGTGCGGGTTGTCCAGCGGCCACGCCTCGATCTGATCCAGCACCCAGTCAAGGTTGTCCTTGGTGATGTCGTTCAGGTGATTGGCCACGGATTTGCGCACGTACAGGCTGGCGTCGGCCTTGAGGTTGTCGAGGATGTCCAGCACCGGCGAGGGATCGGCCACCAGTTTTTCCAGGCGAAACGACCACGGCAGGCGAGGGCGAGAGCCTTCGCTGGCCAGCCGCCGAACGTGGGGGTCATCGTCCAGCGACCATTCGTGCATCAACGCCAGCGCCTGATCCAGGTCGTTGCGCAGGTAGTGGCGCACGGCAAATTCCGAGGAGCCGAACGGGGTGAAAAACTTCAGCGCCTGCATCGAGCGCTGGAAATCATGCTGCCCGTAAAGCGCCACGTACTCGGGCAGGATCAGGGTGACGAAGCCGCTGTTCAGGCGCGGGGCCAGTTGAAAAAGGATGTCCAGCGCGGCGGGGTAGTCCTCCGGCAAACCGGCGTGCAGGCATTGACTGACGCGGTTCAGGCGCTGCATCAACGACAGTCCGTCCAGATCTTTCGACGCGCAAGCCGTAAAAGCGTCACGGTCGAACGCCGGGTACACCTGCCCCGTTTGCTCAGCGATGTGGCGCAAACGCTCGCGGTTGAAGATTTCCTTCAGGGCGGGGGACTGCGAAGCGTCGGACATGGGGAGGGGGTTCCGGGGAAGTTGGGCAGGCGGCAGGGTACACCTTCAAAGATCAAAAGCGCCGGACCAGCCTTGTTACAAAGTGAAAGATCCTACAGTTGCTCATCCGCTAGCCCTACGCGAACCTAGCTGCCATATCGCTATCAAACAGCCGAATCGTTTACCGAATCACCTGAGGTAATACATGAATCGTGTTTTGCGAAGCCTTGCCACCCTTGCCCTCGGCAGTCTGCTGAGCCTCGGCACCGCGTATGCCGCCGACCAACCTGCTCACCCCATTCCCGGACAGGCGCCTGTGCTGCTCGCAGGTGCTACCTATCCCAATGGCACCACCCGCAACACCGTGCCTGACAACGGCGCGATCCGCCGCGCCAACCCCAACAGCCGCCAAGGCACCCAGTCCATCAGCCCGCCCGTTCGAGGCCCGGCCACCGGCGCCACGCCGCGGACCCCGACCCTGGAAAACGGCGGCATCCGCAACGGTTACCCGACCCGACAGCAAGTCCCGGCGCCCACTACCATCAACCCACGCGGCAGGCAACCCAACACCGTTCGTTGATCGCCTTGCGTCACAACAGTCTTTCACCCGATAAGGAATCGCCTATGTTGCGCCAAACGACGTTCAGCAAAACCCTGATCGCCACTTTCTGCGCCGGCCTGCTGCTGGGCCTGCCGCTGGGGGCTTCGGCCGCCACCACCACGTACAAATCCGAAGAAGGCACGCTGACCGTCGACGAAATCGCCACGGGCCTGCAACACCCGTGGGCGTTGGCGTTTCTGCCGGACCACAAGGGCATGTTGGTGACCGAGCGGCCGGGCAACCTGCGCATCGTGTCGCCGGACGGCAAATTGTCGCCGCCGCTGAGCGGTGTGCCAAAGGTCTGGGCCCAGGGCCAGGGCGGACTGCTGGACGTGGTGCTGTCCCCCGACTTCAAGAAAGACCGGATGGTCTACCTGACCTACGCCGAAGACAGCGGCGACGGCAAGACCGGCGGGACGGCGGCGGGGCGTGGGCGGCTGTCCGACGACATGACCCGGCTGGAAGGCTTCACGCGGATTTTCCAGCAACAGCCCAAGCTGTCCGTGGGCAATCACTTTGGCTCGCGCATGGTGTTCGACCGGGACGGCTACCTGTTCATCGCCCTGGGTGAGAACAACAATCGCCCGACCGCCCAGGACCTGGACAAGCTGCAGGGCAAGGTTGTGCGCCTCTATCCGGACGGCACCATCCCCAAGGACAACCCCTTCGTGGGGCAGAAAAACGTCCGCCCGGAAATCTGGAGCTTCGGCCATCGCAATCAGCAGGGTGCGGCGCTCAACCCCTGGACCGGTACGCTGTGGACCAACGAACACGGGCCCTTGGGCGGTGACGAGATCAACATCATCGAGCGCGCCGGCAACTACGGCTGGCCGATTGCGACCTTTGGCCTGAACTACTCCGGTCAGCCTATTCCCGAAGCCAAGGGCAAAGTGGTCGAGGGCATGAAGACGCCTTTCCACGTATGGGAAAAGTCACCGGCCATCAGCGGCATGGCGTTCTACGATTCCAGCACCTTCAAGCAGTGGGATCACAACCTGTTCATTGGCGCGCTGTCGTCCCAGGACCTGATTCGTCTTGAACTCAAGGACGACAAAGTGGTGCACGAAGAACGCCTGCTCGGCGACCTCAAATCCCGCATCCGCGACGTGCGCCAGGGGCCGGACGGCTACCTGTACGTGCTGACCGACGAGGACGACGGCAAGGTCTTGAAAGTCGGGTTGGCGCAGTAATCCCATTTCTGTAGGAGCCAACTTGTTGGCGAATGATTGACGCGGTGTATCAGGTCTGCCGCTTCGCGAACACGTTCGCTCCTACAGGAATGTTGCCGGGGATCAGGGTCGACGCGGCAACAAACCCGGCACCGCGTGCACCAGCGCATTGATCGCGAAACCAATGAACATCACCCCACAGATGCGGGTGATGGTCAGTTCGTGACGTTGATACAGGGTGCGCACGTGGCGGGCGCCGACCACGCTGACGATGATCGCGTAAGCGCAGATGCCGCCCGCGGTGCTGACCAGAATCAACAGCGGCAGCATTGACCAGTTGAGCAATTCGGCGCGGCTGGACAGCAGCGCGGTGAACGTCGCGACCGCCACCGGATAGGCTTTCGGGTTGGTCAGGCCGAACATGATGCCGTGCCAGAACGGGTTGCGCGCCGAGACGTTCTCATCGTCGCCGTTGCTGCGTTTGGCGGTGATGGCGCGAAAGCCCAGCCAGAATAGAAACAACCCGCTCATCACTCCCAGAATATTGAACGTGGTGCTGCCGAAGACTTTGGCGCCGATGATCGCGGCCAGCGCCACGCTGCACCAGATCACGTCGCCCAGCAGGTGCCCGCAGAGAAACAACGCCCCGGCCCGACGCCCGCGTGAGGCGCCGATCCCGAACACCGCCAGCACCCCCGGCCCCGGTGAAATCCCGTAGATAAAGCCCGAAGCGAGCACGGCCATGAACAGCGAAAGGGTCATCGGGACTTCCTTGTGAGGGTCAGCGGGGGCCAACGAGTGGGCCAAACGTGGAAGGCAGTGTGCCGAGGTTGTAAAAAACCGGCAACAAACGTAAAAGATCCGCCGCGCCCGTTGGCTGTTGGCCCCCATTGAATTCGGCCAAATGCACATCCCGTGGGAGCGGACCTGTCCGCGAATGCAGTGGATCGGGCGCTGAAGGTGTGTCGGGTGTACCGGCCTCTTCGCGGACAGGTCCGCTCCCACGAAATCATGGATATCCCCGGTTTTCGAGCACCTCAGGAGTTTTTTTAATGCCCACGCCTTGCCCTGCCACCGGCTTCACCCGCCGCCTGTTGCCGTTGAGCATCGCGCTCGCCTCGCCGTGGCTGGCCGCGCAGGAATCGGAGCCGTTGACGCTGGACGCGGTCAGGGTCACGGGCGAGCAGACCTCGGCCTATCAGGTGAACAGCGCGTCAGTAGGCGGTTTTGGTGAGGCGCCCTTGCTCGACACCCCGGCCTCGATCAGCGTGTTCAGCAGCGAAATGCTCAAGAACCAGCAATCGAAACTGCTCAGCGATGTGCTGAAAAACGACGCCTCGGTGAGCGACAGCTACGCGCCGGTGGGTTACTACGAAAACTTCGTGGTGCGCGGCTTCTCGCTCAACGCCGCCAGCAGCTACCGCATCAACGGCCGGACCATCACCGGCGAGCAGAACGTCGCCCTGGAAAACAAAGAGCAGGTCGAGTTGCTCAAGGGCTTGTCCGGCCTGCAAAGCGGCGTCTCCGAGCCTGGCGGCCTGATCAACTACAAGACCAAACGCCCGGAAGACGTGCGTTCGGTCACGGTCTCGACCAACGAGCACGGCGAGCGCTACCTGGCCACCGACGTCGGCGGCTGGTTCGGCAGCGAGAAGCAGTTCGGCGTGCGGGTCAACCTGGCCCACGAGGACATCCGCTCCTACGTCGAGCACGCCGACGGCCAGCGGGATTTTGCCTCCGTCGCGTTCGACTGGAACATCAACGATCAATCCACGCTGCAATTGGACGTGGAGTACCAGAACAAAGAACAGCGCTCGGTCCCCGGCTATCAATTGCTCGACGGCACCGAGCTGCCCCACGACGCTTCGCCGCGCAAGCTGTTGGGCTACCAGCCCTGGTCGAACCCGGTGGGTATCGAGTCGCTGAACCTGAACGGCCGCTACGAATACCGCCTCAACGATGACTGGAAAGCCAGCCTCAGCGCCTCCCGCAGCCGGGTGGTGATCGATGACTACAGCGCCTTCGCCTACGGTTGCTATTACCAGGCCGCCAACTGCTCGGCGGAACCGGTCACCGGGCATTTCGGCTCGGACGGCAATTACGACATCTACGACTTCCGCAGCCCGGACGACACCAAGCGCAACGATGAAGTCGAAGCGGCCATGAGCGGCACGTTCAACACCGGCTGGCTCACGCATGAGCTGACGTACGGCACCAGCGCGTTCCGGCGCACGGTGGACACGCGGCCGTATTTCAGCGAGTACGTCGGCTCCGGCAACATTGACCAGCCGACCGAAACCTTCGCGCCGTCCGACCTGCCGGTGGGCCACACCGAACGTCGACTCGACAGCCGCCAGTACGGGCTGTTCGCCACCGATCGCATCAGCCTTAACGAGCACTGGCAGACGGTCATCGGCGGGCGTCAGGTGCGGCTCGATGAAAAGGCCTACAACGAAGACGGCAGCGACAACCGCCACACCCAGCGCTCGATCTTCCTGCCGCAAGCGGCGTTGATCTACAAGCCGGTGGACAATGTCTCGCTGTACACCAGTTACAGCAAAGGCCTGTCCCTGGGCGGCACGGCGTCGGTGTTCGACACCAACATCGGTGAAATCCTGGCGCCGACGATCTCCCGACAACTGGAGGCCGGGGTCAAGTACGACTGGCAGCGCATGAGTTTCGCCGCCGCGCTGTTCCAGACCCGGCAGGCGTATCAGTATTCCAGACCCAACGACGACGGCACGCTGACGTATGTTCAGCAGGGCCAGCAGAAGAACACCGGGATCGAACTGAGCGCCAACGGTTGGCTGACTTCGCAGTTGCAGATATCCGCCAGCGCTGCCGCTATTCGCGCGCGGGTCGAGGACAGCGGCACGGACGCTTACGAAGGTCATCAACCGATCAACGTGCCAAAGTTTCGCGCCAGCCTGTACGCCGACTACAGCCTGCCGATCCCGGGCCTGGCGTTGCTGGGCGGCATGCAATACAGCGCCAGCAAATACGCCAACCGCGAAGGCACGGTGAAAGTGGACGACTACGCCGTGTTCAACGCCGGCAGCCGTTACAGCACGCGGTTTGACGGGTACGACACGGTGTTCCGCTTCACCGTCGACAACCTGTTCGACAAACGTTACTGGCGCGATGCCGGTGAATACCTGGGCGACGACTACCTGTTCCTCGGCGCACCCCGCACCGCGCGGCTGACTGCGACGGTGAGTTTCTAGCCGCCGACGCGGCCCGGCTTCTGCCCTGAAACATGGGTGTATGACCGCGCATGCCCGGCAGGCTGGTGTGACCCTGCTTCTGCCCGGAGGGCGTGGGAGTCCGGCTTGCCGACGATGGGGTGCGCAGCAGCCCTAAAACCTGCCACCGCGGTTCGCCAGATACACCTCAGCCGCAAGGTTTGATGACTGCTGCGCAGCCAATCGCGAGCAAGCTGCGCTCCCACGGCCTCCGGCCAGAATCAAAGGCAACGCGCGCGTACGATCTCCGGCCAGCATCAAAGGCCAACTTGCGCAACTGTCTGCTTCTGCCCGGAGGGCGTGGGAGTCCGGCTTGCCGACGATGGGGTGCGC